>CANMAT010000062.1 GCA_947494865.1 Deltaproteobacteria bacterium | reverse complement strand
CGCGCCGCCGCGCCCGTGGCCCCGCCGTCGGCGTCGCCCGCGGTCGGCGCCGCCGCTTCGGGCCTCGCGGGCGCCCACGTCGTGCCCGCGGCGCCCGCGGTCGCAGAGAACACCCTCGCGCGCGAGCTCGCCCTCCTCGGGGCCGCCAGCGCGATGCAAGGCAACGATCCCCGCGAGGCGCTCGCCCGCTACGACCAGCACGCGCGCGAGTTTCCGCGCGGGCAGATGGCCGCCGAGCGTGAGTTTCTCGCGGTGTCGGCGCTGCACGCGCTGGGGCGCGACGAAGAGGCCCGCGCCCGCGGCGAGCGGCTCATCGCGCAGCACCCCGCCAGCCCCTACGCGTCTCGCACGCGCCGGCTCCTCGACGCCCTGCGATGACGCCGTACGCCCGCGCGCTCTCGCTCTCCCTCGCCGCGCTCGCGTGCACGCCCGACGTCGAGCTCCTGCGCACGGCCGCCGACGCGAACGCGCCCGACGCGCGCGCGCCGCGGTGGACGCTCGTCGCGAGCGGCACCTCGAGCGACCTGCGTGCGGTGTGGGGCGCGGCCCCCGACGACGTGTGGGCCGTCGGCGACGGCGGCGCCGCCCTGCACTGGAACGGCGCCGCGTGGAGCCCGACCTTGACCGGCGGCGCGGCCTCGCTCACGGGCGTGTGGACAGCGCACGCCAGCGACGCGTGGGCCGTCGGCACCAACCCCGGCGACGCGTCGCCCGTGGCGCTCCGGTGGGACGGATTCCGTTGGGCCCCGGCGATGATGCCCCCCCGCGGCCGAGCGGCGCCGCGCGGCGTGTGGGGCAGCGCGGCCGACAGCGTGTGGGTCGTCGGAGCACCCGAGTCCCCCGACACCGCCATCGCCCGGTGGGACGGCGCGCGCTGGACGCCCGAGTTTCTCGGCGCCATGCGCCCGCCCGACCTCGCGCAGGTCGCGGGCGCGAGCGCCTTCGACGTCTGGGCCGCAGGCGAAGGGCCCCTCGCGTTTCACCGCGCCGCCAGCGGCTGGGAGCCTCCCGTCGTAGCTCCGCGCGGCGTGATCCTCAACGGCGCGCTCTGCGTGACGCGCGACGGCGCGCTGTGGGCTGCCACCACCGGCAACGCCGTGCTGCGCTTCTCGGGCGCGACGTGGACGTCGTTCACCCTCGGGCTCACCCGCGTGCGAGGCCTCGCGTGCGGTCAGCCCGACAGCGTGTGGGCCGTCGGCGACGGCGGCCGCGCCGCCCGCTGGAACGGCGCCGCGTGGAGTTCCACCGCGGTGCCCCGCCCCGCCCTCACGGCCGTGTGGGGCGCGAACAACGGCGAGGCCTGGGCCGTCGGTCCGCGCGGCACGATCGTTCGTTACACACCCTGACGCCGGGCCGTGTCGCGCGGCGCGGTCGTTGTGTACCCTCGCGGCGCGACGGCGAACCCCTCGCCGTGTTGTAGGGTCGCGCGCGGAGGTTGTATGCGTCGGTCTCGCTCAGGGTGGCTCGGTCTCTCTCTCCTCTGCGCGCTCGCCGCGTGTGACAGCACGTCGGCGGTCGGCGCCGACCCCGTGCGCTGCGACGGCGGCGCGGTCGTGTGCGCCAGCGCGTGCGTCGACACGCAGACGTCGGCGGCCCACTGCGGCGCGTGCGGCGTCGCGTGCGCCACCAACGAGCGCTGCGCGGCGGGCGCGTGCCAGCCCATCTGCCCGAGCGGGCAAGAGGCCTGCGGCGCGCGCTGCGTCGACCGACAGACCGACCGGCTCCACTGCGGCGCGTGCGGCAACGCCTGCGCCGATGGCCAGGTGTGCAGCGCGGGCGCGTGCCAGGTGTCGTGCGGCGCGGGGCTCACCAACTGCGCGGGCACCTGCCGCGACCTGCAGCGCGACAACGGCGACTGCGGCGCCTGCGGCAACCGCTGCGCGAGCGGCCAGGTGTGCAACGCCGGCGCCTGCGCGGCCTCGTGCGGCGCGGGCCTCACGGCGTGCGCGGGGTCGTGCACCAGCACCCAGTTCGACCCCATGAACTGCGGCGCCTGCGGCACCGCCTGCGGGCCCTACGCCCGCGCCGCCGCGAGCTGCGCCGCGGGCGCGTGCGTGCTCACCTGCGCGGCGGGCTTCGCCGACTGCAACAGCGACCGCGCCGACGGCTGCGAGCGCGACCTCGGCGCCGACCTCGCCCACTGCGGGCGCTGCGGCAACGCGTGCCCGACGCGCGCCAACGCGACGGCGACCTGCGCGGCGGGCGCCTGCGGCTTCGCCTGCGAGGCCAACTTCGCCGACTGCGACGGCAACCCCGCCAACGGCTGCGAGGCCGACCTGCGCGTCACGGCGGCCCACTGCGGCCGCTGCGACAACGCGTGCGCCACCACCAACGGCGTGGCCAGCTGCGCGGCCGGCGTGTGCGGCGTAGGCGCGTGCACCGCGCCCTACCGCGACTGCGACATGAGCGCCGCCAACGGCTGCGAGGTCGACACGCGCGTCACCTGCGGCGGCTGCGACGTCGAGTGCCGCGACCGCGCCGTGGGGAGCGTCGGGGGCGCGACCTTCGACGCGAGCGGGCAGCGCGGCACCGCGGTAGACCCGGCGCGCGGCGGCCTCGTGGTGAGCGGCATGTCCACCACCACGACGCTCGACTTTCTCTGGGTGGTAAACACCGCCGAGAGCACCCTGAGCAAATGGGACGCGACGGGCCAGCGCGAGGTCGCGCGCTACCGCGTGGGCCTCGCCGCCGGCGAGTGCCGGGGCCTCTGCTGCTACAACAACGGCTGCAACATGCCGAGCCGCGTGACCGTCGACGGCAACGGCGACGCGTACGTGGCCAGCCGCGGCTTCGCCACGCAGGGCAGCGTCACCAAGCTCGCGGCGGAGCGCTCGAGCTGCGTCGACCGCAACAGCAACGGCATGATCGACACGTCGAGCGGCCCCGCCGATGTGCGCCCCTACGGGCAAGACGAGTGCGTGCTCTGGACCACCAACGTCGGCCCCACCGACGCCGTGCTGCGCGCCATCACCACCGACCGCGGCGACGCCACCAACCCCTACGGCTACGTGTGGGTGGGCGGGTACAACACCCGCCGCGCGTACCGCCTCGACCCGCGCACCGGCGCCACGCTGGGCACGTACACCCTCGCGATGGCGCCCTACGCCATGGTGGTCACGCGCGACGGGCGGCTTTGGGCGAGCAGCCTCGACCAGGCGATGCTCCAGTCGATCAACACGGCCACGCTGGCGGTGGGCCCCACCGTCCCCTATCCCACCGCGCGGCGCCTCGGCGGCACCTGCGTGAACGCCTACGGCATGACGGCCGACGGCCGCGGTCGCCTCTGGCTCGCGGGCTGGAGCTGCCGCGACGCCCTCGGCTACGACCCGCTCACCGACACCTGGACGCGCGTCGACACCACGAGCCTCGTGGGCGGCACCGCGGGCCGCGGCATCACCGTCGACGCGAGCGCGCGCGTGTGGATGAACTACGCCACCACGAGCGACACCACCTCCGGGGGCCTGCTCTACTGGGACTCCAACGCGTTCTCGGGCGGCGGCACCATCCCCGCGACGGCCGTCACGCGCGTCGCGCTCCCGGGCGGCTTCACGGGCCCGTCGGGCCTCGGCGTCGACCGCGTGGGCAACGTGTGGGCGGCCCACTACCTCGCGCCCTCGCCCCTCATTCGCTACACCCCGTCGACCAACGCGAGCGTGGTGCTCTACGGCCCCAACCAGGTCTACTCGTACTCCGACTTCACGGGCTCGGTGCGGCGCACCACCATCGCGCAGGGGTCCTACGAAGAGACGCTCGACCTCGGCTGCGACGCGCCGGTGCTCACCACGCTCACCTGGGCCGCCACCGCGCCCGCGGGCACCTCCATCGGCTTCGCCGCGCGCACCGCGACCACCGCGGTGGCCCTCGCCGCGGCGCCGTCGGTCTCCGTCGCCCTCGCCCCGCGCGACACCTCACCCGCCAACCTCGCCGGGGCGTTCGCCACCGCGATGGTGACGCCCGCGCGCCTCCTCCGCCTGTCGATCTCGATGCAGTCGTCGGAGGGCGGCGCGACGCCCGTGCTCCAGTCGTTCAACGTCGGCTGGCGCTGCCCCGCGCGCTGAGCACCACGGTCCCCAAAACGCGCGAGGCGCCGCTCCCCCGTCGGGAGTCGGCGCCTCGTCGCGTGTGACGAAGAATGTCCGAGCGCTTCGCTCAGTGATGGCGCCCGCGGCCGCGTCCGTGGTGCCGACCGCGGGGCGCTGCGGGCGCTGCGGGCTCGGCGGCGGGCGCTGCGGCAGGCGTCGCGGCGGCGGCGGGGGCCGCTCCGCTGGCGGGCTCGACGATCACGAACTCCACGCGGCGGTTGCGTTCGTGGGCCTCGGGGGTGTCACCCTGCACGAGCGGGCGCGTCGAGCCGAAGCCCTGCGCCGTGACCCGGCCGCGGGCGATGCGGGCGCGTACGATGTAGCGCTGCACGGCCTTCGCGCGGTCGCGCGAGAGGCGCAGGTTGCGCGACTCGGTGCCCGTGTCGTCGGCGTGGCCCTCGACGCGAATCACACGAATCTCGGGGTGCTCGCGCAGCACGGTGACCACCGCGTCGAGAATGCCGTTCGACGCGGCCTGGAGCGTGGCGCGGTTGTGATCGAAGAGCACCACCTGGTTGATGGTGATGTGGTCGTCGACGACGACGGCCGCGGGCGGCGCTGCGGGGGCCTCGTCGGGGCAGCCGTCTTCGTCTTGAAACCCGTTGCGGGTCTCGGGCTGCGCGGGGCACTGATCGGTCGGGTTGAGCACCCCGTCGTGGTCGGGGTCGGGGTCGTCGGGGCAGCCGTCGGCGTCTTCGAAGTTGTTCACCGTCTCGGGCTGCGTGGGGCACCGATCGGTGGGGTCGAGAACGCCGTCGTGGTCGGCGTCGGGGTCGTCGGGGCAGCCGTCTTCGTCCTGGTACTGGTTCACCGTCTCGGGCTGCGTCACGCAGCGGTCCGAGGGGTCGAGTATGCCATCGCCGTCGGTGTCGGCCGGGGGCGGCGGCGCCGCCTCGCCGCGAGGGCCGTGGAGCTCGATCTCGAGGCCCGCGCGCCAGTAGGTGGCCGTGCCGCGCCCGGCGGCGTCGTCTTCGCTCACCGCGAGCACCTGGCCGATGCGCGCCGACGGGCCGATGGAGAGGTAACGCCCGATGGGAAAGAGCCACCCGAGGCCCGCTTGATACCCGAAGCGCGTGTAGCCCACCGTGCCCGTGATCGAGAACGCCGCGTCGAGGTCGACGAAGGGGCCGCCCACCGACCGCGACACCTCCGGCGCGATGCGAAGGCCGCCGCCCACGAGCATCAGATCGCCCACGGTCTCACCGGTCGGCGACTGATCGACGGTCCACCGGGCGAGGCTGAGCATCAGGTGCAGGCTGAGCGGCCCCACCACGCGAATGCCCGGTCGAAACTCGACCGCGCCGCCGAGCCCGAACTCGTCGCGCTGCGGCGCCGAGAGCATCGTGCCCGCCCCGAGGTGCACCGAGAGCGAGAGGCGCTCGGCGATCTGCGCGTGCGCCGCGCGGGGCGCCGCGAGGGCCCCCGCACACGCGAAAACAGCTGCGATACCCCGCCAGCGGCGAGCACGACCTCGTTGAACACTCATGGCCTACCTCGACGCGCATTGTTTCGGGTGCAGCGCGGCGATGGCAACAAAATGTCACCGCAGTTGTACTCGCTCTTTCTCTTTGACTCTGCCGCCCGTACGGCGGTTAGCCTCCCGGCCGTCGCGATGATCCCGCACGGCGTCTTCTTTCAACCCCGCAACGGCAGCCCGAGCTGGCCGACCGAGCCGTCGCCGCAGGGCGACGCCGCGGCCGCGCCGGCCCCGTCGCCGTCGCCCTCCCCCGACGCTACGAACACGGCCCCGGTCACGGCGCCAGCGGGCACCGGGTACCTCTCGCAAGAGGCGTGTGAGCAGGCCAGCAAGAACGGCCTCATCGCCGCGGGGGGCTACGCCTTCGGCGCCTCGCTCCTGGGCATCATGATCTTCATGGTGATGCGCAAGAAGCTCTGGGGTAACGCCTTCACGCGCTACGCCGTGTCGGTGCTCACCGCCGCGGTGGTCTCGTCGGTGCTCGTGGGGTGGGACCCCGCGCGGGCCGACGTGCTCGAGCGCTGCCTCGACCCCAACCAGGGCTTCACGCAGTACGTGTTCCTCGGGAGCATGCTGGTGGGCCGCGCCCTGGTGCTGGGGCTCCTGCCCAGCGTGCTCGTGACGCTCACGGGCTGCTTCGTCGCCAACCGCACCTGAACGCTCGCACCACACCCACGAAGGAGACCCTCGCATGGACCTCGTCATCGCCGTCGGCGGCGGCGGACAGCACATCGCCCTGGCGATCGCACGGCTCCTCCGCCTCGAGGGGCTCGCCGACCCCATCGAGGCCTTCGTCATCGACGCCGACAGCGACTCGCGCCTCGCCCAGAAGGTTCGCACCTTCGGCAACACGGTGACCCCGCAGTGCCCGCACCCGCTCGCGGGCGCGCAGACCATCGTGCCCCCCTTCGCGCGCGACACGATGCACGAGACGCAGTTTCGCAAGATCTTCATCGACGACCGCGCCGCGCCCCTCGAGCGCGAGATGTTCGAGCTCTTCTACGACGAAGAGTCGGGCGGAGTGGATGGCGGCATCGGGCCTTCTGGGGGCGTCGACATCGGCAAGGGCATGTTCGCCAACCCCTCCGTCGGGAGCGCCGTGTTCGCGTCGAGCAAGGAGGGCGCGATGGACCCGCTCTTCGGCCTCGCCCGCACCGCCGCGCGCATCTTCGTGGTGGGGAGCTTCCTCGGTGGCACGGGCGCCGGCATCATGCACCAGCTCATCAAGCTGGTGCGCGAGACGGTGGGGCCCGCCAGGCCCATCTACGGGTCGTTTCTGCTGCGCTGGTTCGACCTGCCGCCCACCGCGGGGCAGACCGTCGACACGGCCACCCTGCTCGCCAGCATGGGCCACGGGCTCGAGTACTTCTATCGGTACACCAAGCACCTGCTCGATGCCTCGATGCTGGTGGGCGTGCCCGACAATCCCCCGCCGCAGGTGAAGGCCGTGCCCGCCGCGTCCGACAACGACGAGACCGTGAGCCTCTACCCCTTGCTCGCGGCCTGGTCGCTCGTGATGCTGCCCGACAAGACCGACACGCAGGCCCGCGCGGCGCACCGCACCTACGGCCTCACGCACGACGACAACGACCCCATCTGGGCGCTCCGTCGGTCGTGGAACAGCCCGCGCAACCCCAACTCGCAAGACGCCCGCCTCGGCGCGCGCATCGTCGAGGCGGTGGTGCTGCAAGAGATCTACAGCTCGTTTCGGGTGAAAGACTCGGACTTCACCGAGTTCGACTACGAGAAGGCCCGCACCACCTGGGGCTCGCTCATCGGCAACGTGGCCAAGAAGAACAACACCTCGGCCACGGCCCTCGCGCGCGGTGTGCTGTCGGCGCTCGAAGCCCGCGGGGCCCAGCTGCGCTTCGCGTCGTGGTGGTTCGGCCAGGTGTTCGGCGACGCCGACCTCTCGCAGTTCGGCGACACGCGCGCCCGGCAGCTCTACGCGGCGCGCAAGCACCGCACGTGGAAGGCGCCCGACGCGTTCAAGATCCTCGTCGACGCGTTTCAGTTCGAGAGCACCGCGGGGGCCGAGCGGAGCAAACTCCACGACCCCACGCCCGAGGCGCTCATGGCCGAGAAGATCGAGCGCTCGCTCCTGGCCGCGCTCCGGGGCTGATAGGGAGAACACCGCGATGCTCCACTCGCTGATCCCCGGCGCCGACGTGGCGCCCTCGACCGACACCTTCGCCATCGACCAGAAGAAGGGCGCGTGGACGCCGCCGCACACGCACCTCCGCACGCGCAGCTTTCCGACGCCCTTCGCGCAGGCCGAGATGATGTCGCACGTGCTCGGGCTCCTCTCGCTCGACCCGGGCGCGCGGCAGCCCGAGCCCGAGACGCTCAACCCGCGCCTCCAGCAGAGCTTCGAACGCTGGCGCCTCATGCTCCTCGCGCTCGTGCTCGGCGAGGTGACCCTCGAGACCATCGACCTGCGCCGCCCCGAGGTCGACAACTTCGGCGCCATGCTCGCCGACCTGCGCCCCGAGTGCCGCTTCTTCGGGCTCATCCGCGACGCGCGCCGTAGCGGTCTCGAAGGCCGCAAGCTCCTCGTGGGCGCCACCGACCCGCTGTGCCTCCTGTGGTGCGCGCCGCGCGCCGCGCGCGAAAACTATTGGAGCGAGCTCAAGACCCGCATCGACGCCAGCGCCGACCGCGCCGAGGCCCTCAAGCTCCTCGCCGACTGGCGCGCGGCCCTCGACCGCACGGGCGTGTGGCAGCCCGGCCACGAGCTCGCGCCCCCGTGGATGAAGGCCCTCGAGGTGCTCCTCGGCGACCGCGTGCAGCCCAGCGGAGTGCTCCACACCGACGCGCGCTTCGTGGGCCCCGTGCGGTTGCGCGTGGTGCCCCGCGCGGGCGGCGACGCCGACGAGACCATCGCGTATCTGCCCGTGCGCGAGCCCGGCTGGGCCGCGCGCTTCGCCGAGCTGCTCTTCTTTCAGCCCGTGCGCCGCGACGCGGGCACCGTCGACCTCCTCGACCCCAACGGCCGCTCGGTGCTCACCGTGCGCATGGCCCCGCGCGACCCCACGCAAGAGGCCGGCAACGCCCCCGCCCGCGCCGCGCAGGGCGCCGACCGCGCGAGCACCGCGGGCTTCGAACTCCTCGCGGGCGTAGGCCGTCTCGAGGGCGCCACCAACACCGCGCGCGGCCACGGCCAGGCCCACTGGCTCGAAGACCACGCCAACGCCCCGGGCTACCGCTCGCTGGTGCTCAACCCGCTGCTCTCGGCCGCGGCGCGCTCGCACAAGCGCATGCAGGTGAGCGAGGCCGACGTGCAGGCCGCGCCCATTCTGTACCCCGACACGGTGCGCCTCGTCATCGGTCAGGCCGAGGCCGCCGACGGCGCCGACGTGCGCATCCACCTGTCGCGCGAGGTCACCAACCGCGTCGCCACGGGCACCCCGGCGCCCCAGACGGGCGTCTCGATGGCGAAGTGGACGCCCGGCTCACCCCTCCCCCGCATCGTCGCCGTGCCCGGTAGTACAGGCACGCTCAGCGTGGGCCTCGTCGAGCGCTTCGGCCCCGCGACGCGCACCGTCGACGTGGGCGAGCTGCGCGCGCTGGGCCTCTCGCTCTGGCTCTACTTCACGGGTGAGGCAGAGCTCCGCGCCGACGGCGCCCGCGTACTGTGGACCGCCGACGAGGGCAAAGACCTCTTCGGCCGCGTGCTCGTGCAGAGCGCCGAGCGACCGCTCGAGGTGCTGCGCGACGCCATCGCGGCCGTGCACGGCGACACCGAGCGCCTCCGGGCGCGCGACCGCCTCGCCACCCTCCAACGCTTTCGGGCCACCTGGCGCACCGTCGGCGAAGGGGAGAACGACCGCGTCGAGGTGCAGGCCGCGCGGCTCGCGCGCGTGGCCGCCGACACCTTCATCGAGTGGGTGATGGGCGCGCCGTCACCGGGCGCTGCGGCCGTCACGCTGGGATCGTTCGGGCTGCGCGCCACGGCGCCCGCGGAGCAGTACGTGATCGCCGGAGCCGCGAAGATCCCGCTGTTCCTCGACGTGTTCGCGCGGAGCGAATGAGGCGCCCCCTCGCGGCCCTCGCGGTGGTGCTCGCGCTCGCGGCGGGCGCGTACCTCCGCGTGCGGCAACAGCGCGCCCGGTGGTGGACGCGCGTCGAGCGCCTCTGCGCGTGCAACGCCCCCGTGGTGCGCAGGCTCGACGCGATGTCGCACGTGCCCATCGGCGGCTTCGACCGCGTGGTGGCCGCGCAGGTGCGCACGCTCACCGCGGGCTGCGACGACCTGCGCGCCGCCATGACCCGACGCTCCGCGGTGGAGTCCCTCCGCGACACTGCCCTGCGCGTGAGCCCGACGCCCGCCCACGACCGCGCCCAGCGCGACATCGCCCGCGAGCTCGCCCTCACCTGCGGCGAGGAGCACCACGTCTTCTGGAACGACCTCCGCGCCCGCACCGCGCGCAACAACCAGGACGACACGCCCCGCGAGATCGTGCGCGTAGCGTCGGAGTTTCTCCGCGTGCGCGACGCGATGTGCGCCCGCCGCGCGGCGCTCTCGGGGCCCCCCGCGGGCTATGAGCTCAGCGCGCGCGACGCCGACCGCCAGGGTCGCACCTGCGGCGAGTAGCTTCACCGCCACGCGTCGACCGCTCGCGCCCATCCCCTCGCCGCTCGGGGCGCCGCGCACTATCGCCCGCGCCGCGCCCCCTGCCACCCTGCGCCTCGCACGCATGAGACGCCCTACGCTCCGCTCGCTCGCGATGTTCGTCGCCCCGGTGCTCGTCGGAGGCGCCACCGGCGACGCGCTCCTCACGCGCATGAACGACGCGCACCCTACGCTCGTCGCCGCCCTCGCGCGCGCCGCCGACGCGCCGCCCGCGCCCACGCGCCCCGTCTCACGCCTCGTGCTCGTGGTCATCGACGGCGTCGGAGAGCCCTATTTCGACCGCGAAATCCGCGCGGGCACGCTGCGCCCCGTCACGTGGTCGCAGCCCGTCGACACGGGCACCCCGTCGCTCTCGCGCCCGAGCTACCACACGCTCTTCACGGGCGTGGCGCAAGACCTCGCGGGCGTCGGCAACAACCGCTACGCCGGCCGCGCCCGCGCCGACACCGTGATGAACCGCGTACGCGACGCCGGCGGCACCGTGGCCTGGGCGCTCGAGACCGTCGACT
>CANMAT010000061.1 GCA_947494865.1 Deltaproteobacteria bacterium | reverse complement strand
GATCGCCGCGGGGCGCTGAGGGCGCGAACCCTTCTCGCCGCGCGCGGGCTCTCACCCCTGCAGAGGAGCAACACCATGTGCAGGCGAGTGACGTGTGATCGGTGCAAGAAGGCGACGTATGCCGGGTGCGGCATGCACATCGAGCAGGTGCTCGGCGACGTTCCGAAGGCGGAGCGTTGCGCGTGCCGCGAGGAGTCTAGAGGGGCCCCCGCGAGCGGCGCTTCGGGTGCCAACCCGTGGTGGAAGGTCTGGTAGTTCTCTACCGTCGCGCGGCGCCGCGCCGCCCTCGCCGCTCCCCGTAACACGACACGCCGCTACGGCGACCCGTCGCCCCCGAGGGTGATCGGGGAGACCACGTCGATGGTAGGCTGCGCGAAGGGCGGCACCGTCGCGGCGCGCATCGCCCGCACGATGCAGTTGCCCACGGCGGTCGCGGCGTACGGCCCCTCGACGGAGGCCGCGGTCACGTGGCCGTCGCTGGCGAACGTTGCGTTCACGAAGACGCGCCCGGTGCCTCCGCACGCGCGCGACGCCGACGCCACGCCGCGCATCGCCGACGCCACGCTGTCGCGCGACGGTCGGTTGGGCAGTGCGGCGGCGGGCGCGCGCCCCGCGTCGACCACGGACGGGCGTGCCGAGGCGGGCGCGGACCCGGCGTCGACGGTCGCCTGCGCGTGGTGACGGTCGCGACGCCCCGCTCGCTCCGTGGGTGCGACCACAGGCTCTGTCGCGTCGACGGTCGGTTGCGTCGCATCAACGGACGGTTGGGCAATACCAACGGACGGTTGCGCGGTTACAACTGACGGTTCAGCGGTTACAACTGACGGTTGAGCGGGAGCAACTGTGGGCGTCGCGGGGGGTGTCGGCGCGGCCGCGGGCGCGATCACGGGAGTCTCGTGGGCGCGGGAGCGCAGCGCGAAGGCGACGCCCGCCACGCCGAGAAATACCGCGGCCGCGACGCCCGCCACGATGTACGTGCGCGAGCGGGCAGAGGGCTCGGCCGAGGCGGTAGGGTGGACGACCTGCGAGGGCGCCGCGAGCACCGACGGTGTCGCGAGCGAGACGCCCACGATCGTCTCGGCGAAGGGCATCGCGCCGACCGCGGGCGCCATGGGCTGGGTGACGAGGGGCGCGGGCATCGCCGTGGGCGCGAGGCGTCCGGGCGCCACCGTGAGCACCGCGACGAGCGCCGCGACGGCCTCGCGGGCGTCGCGGAAGCGCTTGCTGGGGTCGCGCACCACGCAGCGGGCGAACCAGTCGTCGAAGCCCGATGGGGGCACCACGGCGGAGCCCACCGCGGCCGCGCGCTCCGCCGCAGGGTCGAGCGGGTGCACCATGATCTCGACGAAGAGCCCCTGGAGGTTGAACTTCTCATCGGGCGAGTTGGCCGACTGCCAGTAGTTGCGCCCCGTGAGCATCGCGAAGGCGATGAGACCGAGGGCCCACACGTCGGTCGACGGGGCGATGTGCGCGCCGCGGTTCGACTGCTCGGGCGCCATCCACAGGGGCGAGCCGATGACCGTGGTGACCGTGGCGGCGGTCTTGTGCTCCGACACGATCTTGGCGATGCCAAAGTCGAGCACCTTGGCCACGAAGGGGACGCCCCGCAGGCGCGACACCGAGATGAAGATGTTCTCGGGCTTGAGGTCGCGGTGCACGATGCCCGCGTCGTGCGCGTGGCCGAGCGCGTCGCCGATCTGCTCGAAGATCTCGGCCGCTTCGGCGGCGGGGATGGGGCCCCGGCGCTTCATCATCGCGCGGAGGTCTTCGCCCTCGAGGAGCTCCATCGCGAGCCACGGCGTGCCCGTCTCGTCGTCGACGCCCGCGGCCGTCACCTCGACCACGTGCGCGCTGCGAATCTGCGCGCCCACGCGGGCCTCCTGGGCGAAGCGCTCGCGGCTCTTCTCGTCGTCGACAACCTGCGGGTGCATCACCTTGAGCGCCCGCTGGTGCCCCGTGGCGAGCTGCTCGACCACGTAGACCGCGCCCATGCCTCCCTGGGCGAGCGGGCGCACGACGCGAAAATCTCTCGCGAAGATCGCGCCGGGCTTGAGAATCCAAGACGAAGCCATCGCCGCGACGATAGCGCCAAGACGCGCACGGTTTCCAACCCCGTCGCGCGCGCCACGGATCATTCGCGCCGCGACATCGGTGTCGGGGGGATCGGTTGGCGCATGGCGCCCGCCCGCGTGGTAATCAGCCCCCGATCGTCGGCGCCTCGACGCGACAACGCCCCGCTCACGGGGAAAATCGCTTGCCGCAAGAGCCGCTCACTCTCCCATTTTTACAGGTGTTTTCATGCGCTCTTCGAACATTTTTCGTCTCCTGAGTGGCCTGCTGGTTTCTACCGTGTTCATTGTAGGCTGCGACGACGACGCGCCCTCTTCGGACAGCGGCGTCGACGTGTCCGACGTCGCGACCGACGCGCCCGCAGACACCGCCGCAGACACCGCCGCAGACACCGCGCCCGACGTGCAGGTCGACGTTGCGGCCGACACAGCGGCCGACGTGCAGGCCGATGTGCAGGTCGACGTTGCGGTCGACGTGCAGGCCGATGTGCAGGTCGACGTTGCGGTCGACACAGCGGCCGACGTGCAGGCCGACGCGCCCGCCAGTGACGGCGGCCTGGCCGCGGCGTGCGTCGCGAGCGGCGGCGCCGTCGGCAGCGCGCTGTGCTGTGCGTCGGCGAGCGACTTTCCGAACCAGTGTGCCCTCGGCGCGTGCAGCTGCGCGCCGGGGTCGAGCCGCACGGTGATGACCTGCGTGTGCCCCGCGGGGCAGTGCTTCAACGGCGCGGCGTGCGCGTCGCGCTGAGCGCCGGCGCCGCGCCGCGGGCGCTCAGTAGGCGGTGCCGAGGGAGGCGCCGAACTCGGGCGTCGCGACGTCGGACGCGATGAACGTGCGCTGCGCCGCGAAGCTACCGCGGGGCCCGCCCTGGTGCACCGTGACGAAGCGCGGGCGCGGCAGCATCGTGTTTCTCCAGGAGAACACCGCGTCGTCGTTGCCGTCGCCGTCGAGGTCGCCGGGCGCGCCCGCGGCGACGCCTGCCACCCCGCCGCCCGCGACGGGCACGCTCACGGTGAAGACCCTCGCCCCCGCGCCACCGCGCACGACGAAGTTCGCGTCGGCGCTGCCGCGATCGTGTGTGACGAGCACGACTTCGTCGAGGCCGTCGCGGTCGATGTCGCCCAGCGGCACGATGCCCGTGTTGGTCGACGAGGGCGTCGCATCGAAGATGCTGCCGGTGTAGGTTCCAACGCCGGGGGTCATGAGCCACGCCGAAGGGTGCGGGAGCTGCGTCGCGGCGAACTCGCTGCGGCCGTCGCCGTCGAGGTCGCCCAGGCTGGCCACGCTCTGCCCGAGCGAGGGCCCCATCTCGATCGTCGCGGTGGTGGGGAACGCGCGCCCCATCGCGGGTGGAGCGCTCGCCCCGAAAACGATCGCGCCGCGCCCCGCCACGGTGCTGACGAGGGAGGGCGCGCCCACGACGACGTCGGCGAAGCCGTCGGCGTTGACGTCGCCCGCGGGCGCGACGGAGAAGCCGAGACGAAAGTTCGGCAGGATCATGAGCGACGGGTCGCGCGTCATGTCGTAGGTGAGGCGGTCGGGGCCGCCGCGAATCAGGCGGAGCTGACCGTTGCTCGGCGAACCCGCGATGCCACCCACCGCGAGGCCCGTCGGCGTGCCGACGAAGAGGTCGCAGTAGCCGTCGCGGTCGAAGTCTCCGACGCCCGCCACGGGAGGCACGGGGACGGCATCGCCCGTGGCCACCTGCACCGCGATGGCCGGGGAGACGCGCGTGTTGTTCCAGCCGTCGTCGCCGCCCAGAAACACCCATGCGGCCGTGGAGCGCGACGCGACGAGGAGGTCGGGGTACCCGTCGCCGTTGACGTCGCCCGCGCCCGTGATGCGGGCTCCGAAGGTTGCGCGCGCGAGCGCCTCGGCGGCGACGGGGGCCACGAGGTCGATGGGCGCGAGCGCAACGATGAGGTCGGAGAAGAAGTTGGCGCGGCCCGGGTAGACGTACACGTGCCCCACCGCACCTGCCGACGGTGCGTTGAGAGGGGCGCCGACGACGAGGTCGGCGAACCCGTCGCGGTTGCCATCGAGCGTGGTGCCGTACACGGCAGTTTCGACGCGCGCGGCGGGGGACGCTGCAGGCTCCCAGGCCACGCGAAACTCGCCGATGACCGAGTGCACCGTGCCCCCCGCGGAGGAGACGCGCCAGAAGTAGGTGAGGCCGCGCGTGAGCGAGGGCGCCGTGGCGGTGTTTCCCAACGAGGGCACGCGCGACGACGCGGGGGACATGAATGTGCGATCGGGCGAGATCTCGACGAGCACGGGGCTGCCACACGCGTTGCCAGTCCATTCGAGGAGCGGACTGTCGTCGCGCACCACGGAGCCCGTCCACGGCGAGCGCAGCTTGAGCGCCGTCACGGAGCATGCGTCGGGCCGGTCGGTCACGTCAGGGACGTCAACGACATCGAGCACATCGAGCGCGTCGTGCACATCGAGTGCGTCGGGCGCATCGGGTACGTCGGGCGCATCGGGCGCATCGGGCGCGTCGGCGACATCGAGCGCGTCGGGCGCATCGAGCGCATCGAGCGCATCGGGCGCGTCGGTGGCGTCGAGCGCGTCGAGCGCGTCGGATGCGTCGGGCGCATCGAGCGCGTCGGATGCGTCGAGCGCGTCGGTGGCGTCGTCGACGGCGTCGGAGCGCGTGTCGACCACCGCGTCGAAGCGCGGCGTCGTGATCGCGAACTCGGGGTCGGTGAAGAGCCCGCAGCCGTTGAGCGCGACCGTCGGAAGGAGGAGCCACGCGACGCGATCCAGGCGTGCCATAGGGCCCTATCGTACCCGCTCTCGCGCGACGGCGGGGGATCGCTCGGCGTTCAGCCGTCGTCGGAGGCGAACACGCTCCACGACCCGTCGCGGTGCGAGAGGCGAAGCTCCTGGGCGCGCGCGAGCTCGGCGAGCACGGCGCGGGCCTCGGCGGAGTCGAACGCGCCGGGCCACACCTCGAACGCGAGGAGGTGCGACTCGCCGGTTGCGCGCGTCGTAAACCAGTCGACCATGACGCCGAGCGCGTCGGGGCGCAGCGCCTCGTCGGCCGCCATCGCGCCGCGCATCCACGCGCAGAAGAACGCGCGGCAGCTCTCGGGTCGCGCGTCGTGGGCGCGGCACCCGTCGCGACCGACGTGCTCGCACGCGCGGCGCGACGGCTTGCGCAGCTCGGTGACCGCCATCACCATGCAGCAGGCGGTGCACGCGCCGCACGCGCGGCCCGCCTCGGACCCGCGCGCGCGCAGACGCTCGATGCGTACGAAGCTCACGCGCCCCGTTGTCGCGCAGCCGCCGTCGCGCGTCTAGAGGGCGCCCGTCGGGGCGCGGGGCTTCGTTTACAGATTGCCTGCGCTCGAAGGGAGAAGCGCTGATAGACGCGTCGCTCGGATGTTCGCTAGCGTCGCGCCACTGTGATGCCCACGCGCTCGTTGAGTGTTCGATGGTTGCCCGCCGTGCTCGTCGCGCTCGGGTGCAGCAGCGACCCGCCAGCGCCCGTAGACGCCGCCGCGTGCAAGGGCGCGCAGTGCGACGCGGGCGCCGACGCTGCCGACGCCGAGCCCGCCGACGCGCCGCGCTTCGACGTGCCCGACGGCTCGCGCGACGACGTGGCCTCCATCGACGCGGCGGTCTCCGACGCGACCGACGGGAGCGCGCCCGAGGCGAGCGTCGACGCGGTGAGCGACGCGCCGCCGCCGCCGTGTCCGCTGTATCAGTCTCGCTGCGCGGGGGTGTGCATCCCCACGTCGGTCGACCCGATCAACTGCGGCGGCTGCGGCGTGCGCTGCGCCGCGGGGCGCCTGTGCGCCGCGGGCGGCTGCGTCGAGGCGTGCCCCGCGGGGCTCACAGCCTGCGCCGGCACCTGCGTCGACGCCGCGAGCGACAGCGCGCACTGCGGCGTGTGCGGCACGGCCTGCGCGGCGGGCACGGGCTGCGTCGCGGGGCGCTGCGAGCGCGCCGTGGGCGTCGACCCGTCGGGGGCCGCGTGCGCGGGCGGCGGCCCTCCGGTGGAGCTCGGCGGCGGGCGCTGCGCGGGCGCCGTGGCCGAGACGTCGTTCCGGTGGGCGATCTGCTCGTGCACCAACCTTCGCATGACGACGCCGCTGCGCACCGACGGCTTCGACAGCACCGCCGGGCCCTACGCGCCGGGCGGTACGGGCGCGGGCGTCGGGGCCAACGGGGCGTTCTCGAACACCAACACCACCGACGTGGGCGGGCCCCTGTGGATCGGCGCCAGCACCGACTGGGGCATCTCGAGCCCGCAGCGCGTGCGACAGTTTCTTCGCGTGAACAGCGGGATCATCCCCGCCAACTCGCTCGATGTGGCCGAAGACGCCTACGTGCGCGGCGACATTCGCGCGTCGGTGCCGGTGAACATCGCCGGCGCCCTCCACGTGCCCGAGGGCGCAACGGTGACAGACAATGTCATCGCGCGCCGCACGCTGCGCGAGCCCGTGACGGTGACCCCGCCCTGCGATTGCGACGCGTCGAGCTTCGTGCCCGTGGTCGAGTACGCCAACGCCGCGCGCAGCCGCAACGACAACGCGCGCATCGGCCTCGACCTCGACGCCCTCGTCGCGCCCACCACCGCGCGGCGCCTCGACCTGCCCTGCGGTCGGTACTTTCTCTCGCGCATCGGAGGCTCGGGGCCCATCACCATCGTCGCCCACGGGCGCACGGCCCTCTTCGTGGCGGGCGACGTCGACGTGAACGCCGCGCTCACCGTCACCCTCGACCCCGGCGCCGAGCTCGACATTGTGATCGGCGGCCGCCTGCGCGCCACCTCGGCGCTCACCATCGGGTCGCCCAACTACCCCGCCCTCACCCGCGTGTACGTGGGCTCGCCGGACGGCTTCGACGTGACCAACGTCACCGCGCTCGGCGGCAACTTCTATGTGCCCGGCGGGCGCTTTCGCACCACCGCCACGCTCGAGGTGTACGGCGCCATCTTCGCGGGCGACTTCATCTCTACGTCGACGGTGGCGGTGCACTACGACCGCGCGGTGCTGCGCGCGGGCGACGTGTGCCGCAACCCGCCGCCCGTCGCCGCCGGCGACGCGGGCGTGGCCGACGCGGGCGCCCCCGACGCGGGGGGCTTCCCGATGTGCATGAGCTGCCGCGACTGCGCCAACCAGGCGTGCGTAGGCGGCCGCTGCGGCGCGTGCCGGAGCGACAACGACTGCTGCGCCCCGCTCCAGTGCTGGATGGGCCGCTGCGTGATCGTGCCGGGCTAGTACCTCAGCGCGCGGGCGCGGCGGCGAGCTCGATGGCCCCGCGCCCGTTGCCGCAGATCACGGCCTGAAACCCCAGCGCGCGGAGCCCCGTGACGTGCTCGGGGCGCGCGAGGCGGTCGAGCATGGCGCGGTCGCAGCGGCCGTGGTCGAAGCGCAGCGCGACGGCCCAGGGCCGCTCGGTGTGCACGCACCCGAGGCCCGGCGCCGAGAGCTCGTCGAGCGCGCGGGCCAGCGCGATGCGACGCGCGCGGCGGCCCCATTCGTCGTCGCGCGCGGCGTCGTCGGCGTCGCGCAACAGCTCGGTGAGCTTGCCGTTGGCGCGGGCGATCATCGCGTCGCGGCGGCGGAGCATCAGCGCGTGCATCGCCGCGCGGCGCCGCGCGATCTCGTCGCGCAGCGGGGCGACCTCGGCGTGCTCGGGCGCGGCCTCGGCGATCGCGCGGAGGTGGGCCTCGGCGCCGTCGAGGCCGCCCCCGACGCGCCGCGCCGGGTCGAAGCCGCGCGCCATCGCCTCGCGCGCCGCGGCGAGGTGCTGCGCGTCGGTCATCGCGGCGAAGCGACGGGCCAGCTCTTCGGAGCGCGCGCGGGCCTCTTCGGGCGTGAGCAGAATGCCCTCGGCGACCTCGGCCTCGGAGAGCGCCTTGCCGTACGCCAGCAGGGTGCCCAGACACGCTGCGGGCAGGCCGAGCACCAGCGCGCCGATCGTGAGCACCCTGCCGAGCGCGCTTGCCATCGCTCGCGACCTTACACGCCTCGCGGGCCTCAAGCGCGGAGCTTCTTGACACCCTGCCGCGAGTGCAGACACAACGCTCGACCATGGGTCGCACTCTTCGAGGCGCCGGGGGGCGTAGCGCGCTGTTGCTCGCGCTCGGGTCGCTGCTGCTAGACCGCTGCATGCCGCCGTCGGGCTACGGCGCGATGGGGGGGGCGGGCTACGGGTACCCCGCGCCGATGGCCCCAACACCAACGGGCGCGTGGGTGCCCGTTGCGCCGTCGCTGCCGCGCGCCGACGGGGCCGCGCAGGAGTCGCTCTCGCTGCCGAGCGAGCCCGCCGCCGAGGCCGCGGTCGCGGCGCTGCGCGAGCTCCCCGCGGTGCGCGCGTGCCTCGCGCGCGAGGGCGCGGCGGGGCGTCGCGTGGCGATGCGCTGGGTGGTGTCGGGCGGCGCCGTCGAGCACGCGCGGGCCGTGGTGACGCCCGACGACGCGCCTCTCGCGGCGTGCCTCGAGGGGGCCGTCACGGGCCCCGGGCGCTTCGCGAGCGAGATGCAGCGCAGGGTGCTCCACGGGCTGCTCGTGGGGGAGCGCGCGGCGGGCGGCGACGGCGGCGCGGCGGGCGACGCCGCGGCGGACGCGGGCGCGCCCGTCGACGCGGTGCCCGCGGCGATTCAGTCGCACCTGGGCGAGGTGAGCGCGTGCGTGGCGATGCTCGTGCCGCGCGAGGGCGAGCAGAAGCGCGTGACGCTGCGCATGGTGGTGGGGCGCGGCGGCGAGGTCGTTCACGCGATGCACGACCCCATCGAAGCGCCGTGGCGCGCGACGGCGCGCTGCGTGGCGCGGGCTGCCATGGCGTGGCGCCTGCCGGTGCGCGGCGACGCCGAGTGGACCACCGTGCACTACCTCTTCGACCTCGCCGGGCGCCCGCCCGCGCTGGCGCCCCTCGCGGCGCCCCCGATGGCCCCGGTGGGCCGCGAGGAGTTCACCCTCGAGAACGGCCTGCGCGTGACCGTGGCCCCCCTCGCGGGCACGGGCGCGGTGACCACCCTGGTGCGCTACCGCGTGGGCCACCGCAACGACCCCGACGGGTACCGCGGCCTCGCGCACTTCACCGAGCACATGACCTTTCACGGCGGTCGGCACGCGCCGCAGGGGGTGATTCACCTCCTCGAAGACGTGGGCGTCGACGCGTTCAACGGCGTCACCTCCAACGACGCGACCGTGTACTACGCCGTGGGCTCGCCCGCGGCCCTCGAGCGTATGCTCTGGGTCGAGCGCGAGCGCATGGGCTTCACCCTCGACCGCACGCGCGACGACGCGGTGGCGCGCGAGCTCCCGGCCCTCATCGAGGAGCACCGCGGGCGCGTGGAGTCGCGCGCGGTCTCGCGCCTGCGCGGCTTCATCGACGCGGCGCTGTTTCCCGCGGGGCACCCGCTGCGCGACACCGAGGAGCGCATGGGCGACCTCGAGGCCGTGCGCGCGCGCGACCTTCAATGGTTCTTTCAGCGCTGGTATCGCCCCGACAACGCGCACCTCGTGGTCGCCGGCGCCGTCGACCCCGCGGCCGTGCGCGCCGTGGTGACCCGGTATTTCTCCGACGTGCCCGCCCGCGGCGCGAGGCCCCCGCGGTGGCGCGCCGCGCCGCTCGCGATCACCGCCGCGCGCACCCTCCGGGTGCAGGCCGGCGTGGGGCGCCCGTCGCTGCGCGTGATCTGGTCGGCGCCGGGCGGCTGCGACCCGCAGGCGGCGGACCTCGACCTCGTGGCGAGCCTCCTCACGCGGCGCCTGCGCGTGGCGCTCGTCGACGCCGGGCTCGCCTTCGAAGTGAGCGCCGAGCAGGGCGACGACCTCGACGACGCGCGCTTTCAGGTCACCGTGGTGGGCGTCCCCGAGCACACCGCCGAGGCGATGCTCGAGCGCCTCGACGCGGTGCTCCGCGACGTGGCCGCGCGCGGCTTCGAGCCCGCCGAGCTCGAGCGCGTGCGCCGCGCCTGGCTCCACGACGACGCCGACACGCGGTGGAACCCCCTCGCCGTCGCCGACGCCGTCGCCCGCTGCCCCGACGGCGACGACCCGGGCGCCTTCCAGTCCCGCCACGCCCGCTTCGACGGCTTCGACAACGACCGCGCGCGCGCCGCGGCGCAGCGCTGGCTCCCCCTCGACCGTCGCCTCGCGGTCATGGTCGTTCCCAACCGCGCCGCGCCCCGCGAGGGCGCGTGGCCCGCCCTCACCGAAGGCTCACCGTGACGCGCGCACGCCTCGCCCTCTCGCTCGCCCTCGCCCTCGGGTGCCGCGCCGCGCTCCCGCCGCCGCGCACGCCGCTCACCGCCACGCCCGACCCCGCCGAGCTGCGCACCCCGCCGCCGGCCGCGGTCGCGCCCCTCCCCGAGGCCACCGCGCCCGCGACCGCCGTCGAGCGCTTCACGCTCTCCAACGGGCTCACGGTGATGCTCGTCCCGCGCGCCGCGATCCCCACCGCCGCGGTGGTGTACGTGAACCGCCGCGGGGGCTACGAAGACCGCGCGCAGCCGCCGGGCATGGCCGCCGCCGCGGTGCGCGCCCTCGCCACGTCGTGGGAGCTCCACGGCGCCGCCTCACCGCAGATGTCCCTCGACCACGAGGCCTCGTACCTGCTCGCCGCGGCCCTCCCCGGCGAGGTGCCCGCGCTGGCCGCGGGGCTCGTGCGCGCCCTCCACCTCCGCGACGACCACCAGGCGCCGGTGCTCCGCGCGCAGTGGCAGATCGAGCGCTGGGCCGCCGCCGACGCCGACCTCGCCGCGGAGTCGCG
>CANMAT010000060.1 GCA_947494865.1 Deltaproteobacteria bacterium | reverse complement strand
TGATCTCGCGCGAGGGCGTCAACGCGCGCCTCGGCTTGCGCGCGGTGGTCACCGAGCCCGTGTCGTTCGTGGTGATCGACGTGTCGTTCATCGGGCTCGCGAAGGTGCTCCCCGCGGTGGTCGAGGTGCTCGAGCCCGGCGGAGTGATCGCGGCCATGGTGAAGCCGCAGTTCGAACTCGGGCCCCACGAGGTGAAGGGCGGCGTGGTGCGCGACGACAAAGACCGTCAGCGCGCCGTCGACGGCGTCATCGCGGCCGCGCGCGCACTGGGCCTGCGCGACGAGGGCCAGGCAGACAGCCCCGTTCACGGCCCCGCGGGCAACCGTGAGATCTTCGTCAAGCTGGTGAAGTAGAGGGGGATCTCACCTCCCCTCTCCCGCACGGGAGAGGGGACATGGGGTGAGGTCTGGGAGGCTACTCGCCGCCGAAGCCGGCGCGAGAGTTGTCGCGTCGCGCCGAGAGCGAGGGAGACTCGACTTCGTCGGTGAGCACGATCTCGAGGTTGCGGTACGCCGAGAGGCCCGTGCCCGCGGGGATGAGACGTCCCATGATGACGTTCTCCTTGAGGCCGCGGAGGTCGTCGGTCTTGCCCGAGATGGCCGCCTCGGTGAGCACCTTGGTGGTCTCCTGGAAGGAGCTCGCCGAGATGAACGAGTCGGTGCTGAGCGAGGCCTTCGTGATGCCGAGGAGCAGAGGCTCGGCCACCGCGTAGGAGTCCTGCACGGCGGTCAGCACGTTCTGGCACTCCTGGGCGACGGCGCCGTCGGTGGAGTGCTTGCGCTGCACCTCGGCGAGGCGCTCGTTGAGGAGCGAGAGCATGTCGTTGAGGGCCGCCTCGGTCGCGCGACGAATCGCGTCGGCCACCTGCGGGTTCTTGACCTTGCCCTCGTTGATGACCTTCGCGAGCACCTTGCGGGCCGCGCGGAGGTTCTCGTGCTCGAAGCGCCACTTCTCGACCTGCTCATCGACGAGGAAGTCCGTCTCGCCCACCGAGGTGACCCGCACGCGGCGGAGCATCTGGCGCACGATCGTCTCGATGTGCTTGTCGTTGATGGCCACGCCCTGCAGGCGGTACACCTGCTGGATCTCGTTCACGAGCCAGGCGGCCAGCTCCTTCTCGCCCTTCACGCGCAGAATGTCGTGCGGGTTCACGGGGCCGTCGATGAGCGGGTCGCCCACCTTCACGTAGTCGTTCTCGCGAACGATCATGTGCTTGCTCTTCGGAACGAGGAACTCCTCGATCTTGCCGAGCCCCTCGTGGATCACCGGCGCGACCACGGCCTTGCGCTTCTTCCCCTTGGGCTCATCGGTCTCGATGGGCGTATTGAGGAAGGCCTCCTGGCCCTTCGGCACGATGTAGATCTGGCGCTTGCCCTTGGTCTCGCGCCCGAACTTCACGTACCCGTCGAGGGGCGACACCACCGCGGCGTCCTTGGGCTTGCGCGCTTCGAAGAGCTCGGCCACGCGGGGCAGACCGCCCGTGATGTCCTTGGTCTTCGAAGCTTCGCGCGTCACCTTGGCGATCGCGTCGCCGGCCTGCACCACCTGGTCGTTCTGCACGCTGATGTTGCAGCCCGCGGGGAGGTAGTACCGCCCCTCGATGCCGTTCTCCAGCTTGCGAATGTGCCCGGTGTGCGCATCGCGGATCTCGATGCGCGGACGGAGCGACGGGTCCTTCGTCTCGATCACCACCTTGCGTGACGTGCCCGTGTTCTCGTCGACCTTCTCTTCGACGGTCACGCCCTCGACGAGGTCGGCGAAGCGCACGGCGCCGCCGATCTCGGTGAGAATCGGCACCGAGAAGGGGTCCCACTCGACCAGGGTGCTGTCCTTGGCGATCTCCGCGCCGTCCTTCACGCGCAGCACGGCGCCGTACATGAGGTGGTGGCGCTCGCGCTCACGCCCCGTAGCGTCGACGATCACGATCTCGCCGTGGCGGTTCATCACCACCGAGGTGCCGTCGTTGCGCACCACGGTCTCGACCTTGTCGAGCTTCACCTTGCCCTCGACCTTGGTCACGAGCGAGCTCTGCGCCACCGACTTCTGCGCCGCGCCACCGATGTGGAACGTGCGCATCGTGAGCTGCGTGCCGGGCTCGCCGATCGACTGCGCGGCGATGATGCCCACCGCCTCGCCGATGTTCACCATGTAGCCGCGCGCCAGGTCGCGGCCGTAGCAGAGCGCGCAGATGCCGCGCCGCGCCGCGCAGGTGAGCACGGAGCGAATCACGACCTCTTCGATGCCGGCCTCGTCGACGCGACGAACGGCCTCCTCGTCGAACTGCTCGCCGTCCTTGACGAGCACCTCGCCCGTGATCGGATCGACCACGGGGTGCAGCGCGATGCGGCCGAGAATCCGGTCGCCGAGCTTCTGGATGACATCGCCGCCCTCCTCGAGCTTCATGGTCGGGATGCCGTCCATGGTGCCGCAGTCGTACTCGGCGATCACGGCGTCTTGCGCCACGTCGACGAGGCGGCGCGTGAGGTAGCCCGAGTTGGCGGTCTTGAGCGCCGTGTCGGCCAGGCCCTTACGAGCGCCGTGCGTCGAGATGAAGTACTGGAGCACCGTGAGACCTTCACGGAAGTTCGCCGTGATGGGCTGCTCGATGATCTCGCCCGAGGGCTTGGCCATGAGGCCGCGCATGCCGGCCAGCTGACGGATCTGCGCGGGAGAGCCGCGCGCGCCCGAGTCGGCCATCATGAAGATCGGGTTGAACGAGGGGACGTTCTCGGCCTTGTTGGTCACGGGGTCGATCACGACCTCCTTGCCGACCTTCTCCATCATCTCCTTGGCGATGACTTCGGCGACCTCGGCCCAGATGTCGACGATCTTGTTGTAGCGCTCGCCGTCGGTGATCACGCCCTCGAGGTACTGCTCGACGACCTTGGCCACCTTGTCTTGCGACTCGCGAACACGGTCGTACTTGCTGGCGGGGATCACCATGTTATCCATGCAGATCGACACGCCCGCCTTGGTGGCGAACTCGTACCCGAGGGTACGCAGCCGATCGGCGAGGAGCACGGTGGCCTTGTTGCGGTGCGCGCGGTACGCGGCGTCGATGACCTCGGTGAGGGCCTTCTTGGTCATGGCCTTGTTCAGCAGCGAGAAGGGCATCGCCTCTTCGCCGCCGAGGGTCTCGCCGAGGCCCTCCGCGAGCAGCACGCGGCCGCAGGTGGTCTCCACGCGCATGTGCGCGGGCTCGCCCGCCGCGACGCGCTTGTTGACCTTCTTCGCGAGCCGGTTGGCCGCGTCGAGGTCGGGGCGCTCCACGACCTCGCCCGAGCGAAAGCGTGTCTCGCCGGCGTCGGTGATGCGCACGCCGGGCATGCGCACGGTGATCTCGCTGTGCAGGTCGAGCTCGCCCGCGTCGTAGGCCATACGCACCTCTTCGATCGAGGCGTACAGGCCCTGGAGCCGAACCTGGCCCTTGGCGTCGGCGCGGTGCGAGCCGCGCGCGAACTTGCGCGCGCGGGTCATGTAGTAGAGCCCGAGCACGATGTCCTGCGTCGGGTTGATGATCGGCTTGCCCGAGGCGGGCGAGAGGATGTTGTTCGTGCTCATCATGAGCACGCGCGTCTCCATCTGCGCCTCGACCGAGAGGGGCACGTGCACGGCCATCTGGTCGCCGTCGAAGTCGGCGTTGAAGGCCGCGCACACCAGCGGGTGAAGCTGAATGGCCTTGCCCTCGATGAGCACGGGCTCGAAGGCCTGGATGCCCAGGCGGTGGAGCGTCGGCGCGCGGTTGAGCATCACCGGGTGCTCCGAGATGCACTCCTCGAGGATGTCCCACACCTCGGGGCGCTCCTTCTCGACGAGCTTCTTCGCGCTCTTGATCGTGGGCGCGAGGCCGCGCTCCTCGAGCTTGTTGTAGATGAAGGGCTTGAAGAGCTCGAGCGCCATCTTCTTCGGGAGGCCGCACTGGTGCAGCTTGAGCTGCGGGCCCACCACGATCACCGAGCGACCGGAGTAGTCGACGCGCTTGCCGAGGAGGTTCTGGCGGAAGCGGCCCTGCTTGCCCTTGAGCATGTCCGAGAGGGACTTCAGGGGGCGCTTGTTGGGGCCCGTAATGGTCTTGCCGCGGCGACCGTTGTCGAAGAGCGCATCGACCGCTTCTTGAAGCATGCGCTTCTCGTTGCGAATGATGATCTCCGGAGCGTTCAGCTCCTGGAGGCGCTTGAGACGGTTGTTGCGGTTGATCACACGACGGTAGAGGTCGTTGAGATCGCTGGTGGCGAAGCGGCCGCCGTCGAGGGGCACGAGCGGGCGCAGGTCCGGCGGGAGCACCGGGATCACCGTGAGCATCATCCAGTCGGGGCGGTTGGCCGACTCGCGGAAGCTCTCGATCACCTTCAGGCGCTTGGCGTACTTCTTACGCTTGGCGTCCGAGCTGGCGTTGCGCATCTCGGTGCGGAGCGTGTCCGCGAGCGAGTTCACGTCGACCTCGTGCAGGAGCTCGAGAACGGCCTCGCCGCCCATCTTCGCTTCGAACGCGTCGTCGCCGTACTCGTCGATGCGGCTCTGGAGGGCCTCCTCCGAGAGGAGCGTGCCCACCGCGATCGACTGCTTCTTGTCGTCCTTCACCTTGGTGACGACGTAGGCCTCGCAGTACAGAATCTTCTCGAGGTCGCGCAGGGTCATGTCGAGCACCGCGCCGATGCGCGACGGCAGGCTCTTCAGGAACCAGATGTGCGCGACGGGCGTGGCGAGAGTGATGTGGCCGAGGCGCTCACGGCGCACCTTCGACTGGATCACCTCGACGCCGCACTTCTCGCACACGATGTTCCGGTGCTTCATGCGCTTGTACTTGCCGCAGTTGCACTCGTAGTCCTTCACCGGGCCGAAGATCTTCGCGCAGAAGAGTCCGTCGCGCTCGGGCTTGAACGTGCGGTAGTTGATCGTCTCGGGCTTCTTCACCTCGCCGCGCGACCACTCCTTGATCTTGTCAGGAGAGGCGAGCGAGATGCGAATCGCGCTGAACGAAAGCGGATCCTTGGGCTTCTCGAAGAAGCTGAAGATGTCCTTCACGTCTGATCCTCCGGGCGCACTCTTGAGGTGCGCCGTGCGTGAAGGCCGCGCGGAGTGATGAGAACAGTGCGCGCTCGCGGCTTCGAGTCACCCCCCGCGCCGAGCGCGCGAACCTTCGGGGAGTGAGACTCACGCGCCTCATCTGGGCGCGTCGCCGTCATTGTACTGTTCTCACCTGCCGCGCAGCCTTCACCTCGTTGCGTGTGTACTTGGTTGAACTTCGAAAGCCTTCAGATCACTCGGCCGCCTGCGGGTCGCTACCCGGCGTGCGCGCGACGCCGTCCTCCACCAGCTCCACGTTGAGGCAGAGCGACTGGAGTTCCTTCACGAGCACGTTGAAGCTCTCGGGCACGCCCGGCTCCAGGGTGTAATCGCCCTTCACGATGGCCTCGTACATGCGGGTGCGGCCCTGCACGTCGTCCGACTTCACCGTGAGGAACTCCTGCAGCGCGTAGGCGGCGCCGTAGGCTTCCATGGCCCACACCTCCATCTCGCCGAGGCGCTGCCCGCCGAACTGGGCCTTGCCGCCGAGCGGCTGCTGCGTCACGAGCGAGTACGGACCGATCGAGCGCGCGTGGATCTTATCGTCCACGAGGTGGTGCAGCTTGAGGATGTACATCACCCCGACGGTGACGTCGTTTTCGAAGGCGTCGCCCGTGCGGCCGTCGAACAGAATGGTCTGCCCCGAGGTGGGGAGGCCCGCCACGTCGAGCATCTTCTTGATGTCGCTCTCGGGCGCGCCGTCGAACACCGGCGTCGCGAAGAACACACCGTTCGTGAGCTTCGACGCGAACTCATACACGTCACCCTCCTTGAGGGTGCTGATGAACTTGCGCTGATCGGTGTCGGTCTGAAACACCGACATGAGGAGCTTGCGCACGACCTCGGCGGGCGTGCCCGTCTCGAGCATGTCGCGGAGCTTGTTGCCCAGCTCGTGCGCGGCCCACCCGAGGTGCACCTCGAGAATCTGCCCCACGTTCATACGTGAAGGCACGCCGAGTGGATTGAGCACCACGTCGACGGGGACGCCCGTCGGCAGGTACGGCATATCCTCCTCGGGGAGGATACGCGACACGACGCCCTTGTTGCCGTGACGGCCGGCCATCTTGTCGCCCACCTGCAGCTTGCGCTTGATGGCGACGTAGACCTTCACCATCTTGATCACGCCGGGGGGGAGTTCGTCGCCCTTGGAAAGCCTCTCGACCTTCTCGGCGCAGTTCTTCTCCATCTGCGTGGTGCGCTCGTCGAGCTCCTGAAAGATGTGACGGAGCTCGGCGGCGTCGTGGTCGTCGAGGGTGATCTGCCCCCAAAGCTTCCTCGGCACCGACTCGAGCGTCGCCTCGTCGATCACGGCGCCCTTCGCGAGAAGCACCTTGCCCTTGTCGTCCACGAGCTTGGCGTGCGTGGTCTTGCCCGTGATGAGCGTGCGGGCGCGGCGCAGGTAGCTCTCGCGCACGATCTTGATGCGATCGTCGCGATCCTTCTCGAGGCGCGCGCGCTCCTGGTCTTCGATGTCCTTGGCGCGGTCGTCCTTCTCGGTGCCCTTGCGCGCGAACACGCGGGCGTTGATGACGATGCCGCTCACGCCCGGCGGAACGCGCAGCGAGGTGTCGCGCACGTCGCCGGCCTTCTCGCCGAAGATTGCCCGGAGGAGCTTCTCTTCGGGCGAGAGCTGCGTCTCACCCTTCGGGGTGATCTTGCCGACGAGAATGTCGCCCGGCTTCACCTCGGCGCCGATGCGCACGATGCCCGCGTCGTCGAGGTCCTTGAGGGCCTCCTCGCCGACGTTGGGGATGTCGCGCGTGATCTCTTCCTTGCCGAGCTTGGTGTCGCGCGCGACGCACTCGAACTCCTCGATGTGCACGCTCGTGAAGATGTCGAACTTGGCGATCTTCTCCGAGATGAGAATCGAGTCTTCGAAGTTGTATCCGCCCCAGGGCATGAAGGCGACGACCACGTTCGCGCCGAGCGCGAGGTCGCCCGTGTCCGTGGCGGGACCGTCGGCGAGCACGTCGCCCACTTCCACCCGCTCGCCGGGCTTCACGATGGGCTTCTGGTTCCAGCAGGTGTTCTGGTTCGACCGCTGGTACTTGGTCATGTTGTAGATGTCGGGCTCTTCGCCGCGCTTGCCCTGCGCGCGCACCACGATGCGCGCCGCGTCGGCGGTCTCGACGATGCCCGGGCGGCGCGCCAGCACGCACACGCCCGAGTCACGCGCGACCTGAGCCTCGAGGCCCGTGCCCACCATCGGGGCCATGGTGCGAACGAGCGGCACCGCCTGGCGCTGCATGTTGGCGCCCATGAGCGCGCGGTTGGCGTCGTCGTGCTCGAGGAAGGGGATGAGCGCGGCGGCCACCGACACGAGCTGATTGGTCGACACGTCCATCAGCGTGATCTGTTCCGGCGGCATCATCTTGAACTCGCCGTTGTAGCGAGCCGAGACGAGCGTCTCGAGGAGCTTGCCGTGCTCGTCTACATCGGCCGTCGCCTGGGCGATGTAGTGGCCCTCCTCCTGGAGCGCCGAGAACCAGTGCACCTCGCGCTTGACGATGCCGTTCTCGATCTTGCGGTACGGCGTCTCGACGAAGCCGTACTCGTTCACGCGCGCATACGTCGACAGCGACGCGATAAGACCGATGTTCGGTCCTTCCGGCGTCTCGATCGGGCAGATACGACCGTAGTGGGTCGCGTGCACGTCGCGGACTTCGAAGCCCGCACGCTCACGGGTCAGACCGCCCGGCCCGAGGGCCGAGAGGCGGCGCTTGTGCGTCACCTCCGAAAGGGGGTTCGTCTGGTCCATGAACTGCGAGAGCTGCGAGCTGCCGAAGTACTCCTTCACCACCGCCGAGACGGGCTTGGCGTTGATGAGGTCGTGGGGCATGAGCGTGTCGAGCTCGGGCGTGATCGACATGCGCTCCTTGATGGCGCGCTCCATACGAACCAGACCGATGCGGTACTGGTTCTCGAGGAGCTCGCCCACGGCGCGCACGCGACGGTTGCCGAGGTGGTCGATGTCGTCGACCGAGCCGCGGCCGTTCTTGATCTCGATGAGGTGCTTGACGGTAAGAAGAATGTCTTCCTTCGTGAGCACCTTCAGATCGAGCTGCGGCTGCTTCTCGACCGGGCGGTCCTTGTAGAACTTGTAGTTGAGCTTCAGGCGCCCAACGCGCGACAGGTCGTAGCGCTCGGGGTTGAAGAACAGGTTCTCGAGGAGCTTGGTGGCCTCCTTGGGCTCGGGGATGTCACCGGGGCGAAGCTTGCGGTAGATGTCGATCTGCGCCGCCACGGCGTAGCCGTACTGGCGCACGAAGGGAGCCATCGGCCCGTCGGGGTCGTCGTAGCGATCCGTCACGAGCGTATCGCGCAGGTACGAGCCCACGAGGTTGCTGTCCATGAACAGCACCTTGAAGCTGGCGATGTTCGCCTTGGCGAGTTCGTCCAGCTTCTTGTCCGTTACCACCTCGTTGCACGAGACGATCACCTCGCCCGTCTCGGGGTCGATGATGTCCTTCGCAGCGACGCGGCCCACCACTTCGGTTCGGTCGATCGAGAGGCGCTCGACCTTGGCATCGCGGAGCTTCTTCACCGCGGCCTTGGTGAATTTCGTCCCCTTCTTCACGAGGATGTCGGCGCCGACCTTGATGTCGGCCGTCGAGCGCTGCCCCGCGAGGATGTTGTACTCGATCGCCTTGGCGAACTTGTCCTTCGCCTCGATGTGCACCGTCTCGGTGTCGTAGTAGTAGTTCAGCAGCTGCTCGGTGGTGTACCCGAGCGCACGCAGCAGCACCGTCGCATGGAGCTTGCGGCGGCGGTCGATGCGAACGTAGATCACATCCTTCGGGTCGAACTCGAAGTCGAGCCACGAGCCGCGGTAGGGGATCACACGGGCCGAGTACAGGAGCTTCGCCGACGAGTGCGTCTTGCCCTTGTCGTGGTCGAAGAAGACGCCCGGCGAGCGGTGCAGCTGCGACACCACCACGCGCTCGGTGCCGTTGATGATGAACGTGCCGGTCTCGGTCATCAGCGGGATCTCGCCGAAGTAGACCTCCTGCTGCTTGATGTCGCGCACCGCGCGGTCGCCGCCCTGGCCGGGCGCTTCGTACGTGATGAGCTCGATCGTGACCTTGATCGGCGCCGCGTACGTCATGCCGCGCTGGCGGCACTCGTCGACGTCGTACTTCGGGCGCTCGAGCGCGTACTCGCGGAAGACGAGCTCGGCGCTCTCGTCGAAGCTCTTGATCGGAAACACCGACAGGAAGACGCCCTGGAGGCCGTAGTCCTTGCGGTCTTTCGGGTCGGTGTCGGCCTGGAGAAACTTCTCGTAGCTGGCCTTCTGGATCGCGATCAGATTCGGAACATCGATGATCTTCTCGATCTGACCGAAGTTCTTACGCGCCCGGAAGTTGCTCTGAATGACCGCTGTCATCAATGACTCCTCGACACTGAAGGAACCGCTCACGAAGGTGCGCCTTCGCTCCGCGGTATCTCTGTTCCCGATGCATCACACGGTGGGCGCGGAGTAGTATGACTCGGACGCGCAACGCACCCCGCTGGCAATGGGGGTGGTGCGTATTGCACAGGTTTTCGCAAATGGCAAGTGCCCCGGCCCGGCCCTTGCTCACGAAGTGAACATCGGGTCGAGTCGAGGCACTTTCCATCACCGGCTCCGCAGGGCCCTCGGCCCTTCGGAGATGGTGCTCGCCGATCAGGTGGCGGGCTTGAGCGTAACGGTCGCGCCAGCGTCCGTGAGCTTCTTCTTGATCTCTTCGGCTTCGGCCTTGGCGACCGTCTCCTTGACGTTCTTGGGCGCGCCTTCGACGAGCGCCTTCGCCTCGCCGAGGCCGAGACCGGTGATCTCGCGCACGGCCTTGATCACGTTGATCTTGTTCGCGCCGGCCGCGGTCAGCTCGACGTGGAACTCGGTGATCTCGACCGCCGCGGGGGCAGCGGCAGCGGCGGGGGCGGCGGCCACGGCGACGGCCGCCGGGGCGGCCTTGACGCCGAGCTTGTCTTCGAGGGCCTTCACGAGGGCCGAGGCCTCGAGGAGCGAGAGCTTGCTGATCTGATCGACGAGGGTGTTCACGGTTTCCATGGTGGCTTCTTCCTTAGGTCTTTAAACGCGTTGCGTCTTGTTTCGTACGTTGGTGAGCGATCAGCCCGCGGCAGCCTTCTCGAGGTTCTCGATGTGCGCGGCGAGCACGTACACGAGATTCTGCGCGGGCGCGTTGAGAATACCGACCACATCCTGGGCGGGCGCCATGATGGTCGCGAGGACCATCGCCTGCGTCTCCTTGAGACCCGGGAGCTTCGACATCTCGTCGATGACCCACTTGTCTCCAAGGAGCTGACCACCCAGGAGACCCGCCTTCACCTTGAGGTGCTTGGCGTAGTCGGCCTTCTCGACCTTGAACTTCTGGATCACCTTGGCCGCCGCCGAGGGATCCTCTTTGCACCACGCGATCGCGGTCATGCCGCGCATCGAGACGTGGGGGTTGCTAGGCGTACCCGACTCGAAGGTGCCCACGAAAGGCTTGTACCCAGAGTCTTTGAGCGCGTGACGGATGATGGTGTTCTTCACCACCCGGTACTCCACGCCGGCCTTGCGGAACGCGCTGCGGAGGCTGGTGACGGCCTCCACGTTCATGCCCTTGAAGTCGATCAGCACAGCGGCGACGGAGCCGTCGAAGCGCTGGCGGATCTGATCGATCTCCGCGGTCTTCTGCGTAGTCGCCATGGCTTACGCCTCCTCGACCTTCTCGATGAAGGTGTTCGGGTCGAT
>CANMAT010000059.1 GCA_947494865.1 Deltaproteobacteria bacterium | reverse complement strand
GGGCCACGCAGCGGTCTTGATGCGCCATGTCTTCGGCGTGCTCGAAGGGCAGGTAGAAGAACATGCGGGCCAGCGTGGACACCTCGCGGTCGAGGCCCCGCGCGATGGCGCGCGCGGCGACCTCGACGGCCTGCGGGTCGGCCGCGAAGGTGCGCGCGTCGTCGCGGTAGAGGTTGCGCGGGATCTGGTCGAGCAAGATGACCCGCGCGAGCGCGCCGGGGGCTGACGTCTCCCAGTCGGTGAGCTCGCCCCGCGCGGCGCGGTCGGCGAGGGCGCCGAAGTTGTCTTTGCACGCTGCGTCGAAGGCAGCGTCGGTGCGAAACCAGCGGCCCATGTTGGCGGGGTCTACGGGCCCGGCGACCTCGGCGGTGCCGAACCAGAACGCGAGCAGCGAGGCCGCCTCGGGCGGGAGCGTGACAGTACTCATGGGACACCGTCTCTAACGCGTTCGCGGTGTGACCGCGAGAGGTACGATCGTCGCATACTCACCGCCCCGACGATGCGCGCCACGCTGCCGCTGATGCTCACGATGGTGGTCGCCTCGCTCGGCGCGGCGGTCGCGAACGCGAGCGATCCCGTCGACGTGCGCGCGATGTTTCACCGCGGCGACCGCCCCGTGCGGGTGGGGAGCGCGCCGCGCGATGTGGGCGCCGACGACGCGGCGACGTGTGCGCGCTGCCACGGCGAGATCGCCGCCGAGTGGCGCGCCTCGCAGCACGCCATCGCGTGGAGCGACGAGGTGTTTCAAGCCGCCTACGCCGTGGAGCCCATGCAGTTTTGTCGCAACTGCCACGCGCCGCGGGCGCGCGTGGGGCGCGTGCCCGACGTGTTCTCACAGGCCGAGGGGGTGTCGTGCGCGGTGTGTCACGTGCGCGGCGGGCACCTCTACGGGCCGGCGCGGGCGCTCGCTCCGACGCGCGGCGCGCACGCGGCCGAGGCCGCCGTCGCGATGCGCACGAGCGCGTTCTGCGAGGGGTGCCATCAGTTCAACTTTCCCGCTGATTCGGGGCCCGGCGGCGAGGTGTACGGCACCGACGAGCCGATGCAGAACACGCACGACGAGTGGGCCATGAGCAGCGCCGCCCGCGAGGGCACGCACTGCCAGGACTGCCACATGCCCTGGGTGACCTCCTCCGACGGGCGGCGCCATCGGAGCCACGCGTTTCCCGGCGGGAGCGACCGCGCGCTGCTCTCCGAGGCCGTGCGCGTGGAGGGCAGCGCGACGCGCACGGCGCGCGAGACGGTGGTGCGCGTGGCGGTGCTCCCGGGGCGCATCGGGCACTCGTTTCCCACGGGCGACCTGTTTCGCCGCGCCGAGCTGCGCGTGTGGGCCGACGACGACCGCGCGCACGCGCAGACCGTCGCCATGGCGCGCTCGTTTCGCACCGAGCTCGAGCGCGACCCGCACGGCCGCCCGGTGTTCGTGCGCCGCGAGTCGGGCGACACGCGCGTGCCTCCGCCCGGCGTCGGCGTGATCACACCGACGGAGCTGCGCCTCGCGACGCGCGCACGCGTCGTGCACTGGGCCCTCGATCACATGCTCATGCCCTCGCCCATGGCCGCCTCGCAGGGCTTCGGCGAGGCCCGCGTTCGCACCACCATCGCCGAGGGCACCCTCACGGTTCGCAACGGAGACACCCCATGAAAGTTCGCACCCTCGCACTCTCGCTCGCGCTCACCGCGATGACACCCTTCGCCCGCGCGCAGATCGTCGCGGAGACGCCCTCGCCGACCGCGCCCGCGCCCCCTGCTGCGGTCGTGGCGACGGTGCCCGAGGCGCCGGTTGTTCCGGCCGCGCTCGCGGCGCGCGTCACGGCCCTCGCCCGTGTCGCCGACGACACCGTGGAGTGTTTCACCGAACGCGGCGAGCGCACCGAGCACATCGCCGACCGCCGCTGCGGCCAGTGGTACGCGCAGCTCGCGCGGGGCGGCCCGGCCACCGCGCACGCCATCGGGTCGATCATGGAGCGCCCCCCGTCGGAGCCCAACCCGCTGCGCGACGGCGAGGGCGAGTATCGTACGGGGCCGCGCCTCGTGCAGCTGCTCGCGACCACGCGGGCGCCCGAGGCCATTCCGTACATGCTGCGGTACGTCGCGGGCGCGGCGCGCCATCGGCACGACTGGAGCGAATCGTCGAACGAGATGTTTCGTCAGCTCGCGCGCCTCGCGGGCGAAGACGCCGCCCCCCTCGCGCCGTGGCGCCCCGACGACGCCGCGCTCGTCTCGGTGATGGAGCACCGCGTGGAAGCGTGGCTCGCGTGGTGGGCCGCGCACCGCGACGAGGCGCCCGCGGAGCGCGCCGCCGCGGCCGACGCGCGCGCCGTCGCTGCCCTCGCGAGCGACGACGTGGAGGCGCGCTTCGCGGCGATTCAGCGGCTCGCGGCCAACCCCGCGCAGCGCCCCGCAGTGGAGTCGTCGCTGCGCGGGCTCATGGCGCGCGCCGACCTGCCCGCGCCCGCCGCGGTGTACATCCGCCGCTGGGCGCAGCGCGCGCGCCTGCCGATCGCGGCGCGTACGCTGCGCGCCGCGGCGCTGTAGGCCTCAGCCCTCGGCGGGGGCGGGGGCGACGCGGTCTTGCACGCGGATCTCGCACTGCGTGCCAAGCTCCTCGAGCGCGTCGAGGGCGTGGTTGATCTCGTCGCGCGTGTGGCCGCGCGTGACGTTGACCCGCAGGCGCTCCTCGCCCTGCTTCACACCGGGGTACGTGATGGGCACCATGTGTACGCCCATCTCGTAGAGCATGTGGTGCATCACGAGGGCCTTGCGCTCGTCGCGCACCATCACCGGCATGATGTGGGTGTTCGAAGCCCCGAGGTCGAAGCCCCGGCGAATGAGCTCACCGCGCATGTACGCCGCGTTGGCGTGGAGCTCGGCGACGAGGGCGGGCCCGTCGTCTTCGAGCATGGTGAGAATCTCCGCCGCGGCCGCCACGATGGGCACCGGCAGCGTGGCGCTGAACACGAAGCTCCGCGCGGTGTGCTGAATGAGCTCGACCACCTCGGTGCTGCCCAGAATGATGCCGCCGATGCCGCCGAACACCTTCGAGAAGGTGCTCACCACGACGGGGGCGCGGCCCTCGAGGGCGAGGTCTTCGAGCACGCCGCGGCCGTGGGCGCCGAGGGTGCCGGAGCCGTGCGCGTCGTCGACCACGAGCACGGCGTTGTGGCGCTCGCACACCTCGATGATCTCGCGCAGCGTGCCTTTGTCGCCGTCGAGCGAGTAGATGCCCTCGACGAGCACGAGGGCGTTCTCGCGCTCGCGCGACTTGAGAATGCGCTCGAGCGAGCGGGCCGAGTTGTGGTTGAAGAAGCGCACCTCGGGCGCGCGCTTGGGCGTGCCCGCCGCGAGGAAGGTGCCGTCGAGGATGCACGCGTGCGACAGCTGGTCGAGCACGAGCGTGGTCTTCTCGTCGGCGAGCGCCATGATGGTGCCCACCATGGCCTGGTAGCCCGTGGTGGTGATGAGGGCCTTCTCGAAGCCGAAGAACTTCGCGAGGCGCGCTTCGAGCTCGACGTGGGCCACGGTGGTGGCCTGCACGCGGCTCGACGAGAGCCCGCACGCGTAGCGGTCGATGGCCTTGTGCGCGGCCTCGAGCACCTTCGGGTGCGTGGTGAGCCCCAGGTAGTCGTTGGAGCTGAAGTTCACGAACGCGTGGCCGTTGACCGTGGTGCGCAGGCCGCCCGACTCAAACGGACGAAAGAACGGGTACACGCCCATCTCGCGGGCCTCGCGCACGCGCGACAGCTCGCGGTGCGCCTTCTCGTCGATCCAGCTCATGTCATTGCTCCGCGCGTCGCACGATCATGGCCGACGCGTTGCCGTAGAAACCAAGCGACGGGATGATCGCCGTCGCGGCGCCCCCCGCGCGCATCTGCGCGACGCACCACGCGAGCGCCATGGCGCCCGACGCGCCGAAGGTCTCGCCGAGGCGCTCCTTCGGCGACGCCACGCGGGTGGCCCCGCCGAACACCGCCGCGAGGGCGGCCGACTCGGGGCCGTCGAGGGGCGCGTAGCCCGCGAGCCCCGAGGCCACCACGTCGACGTCGGAGGGCGCGAGCGACGCGTCGGCGAGGGCCGCGCGCATCGCCCGCTCGAGCGCCTTCTGCGAGGGCGCGAAGAGCCGGTCGTCGTCGTCGGGGCCCTCGAAGGCCGTGCCATATCCTGTCACGGTGGCGTACACCGTGGCGCCTCGCGCGCGCGCTGCGGGCTCGGGCTCGAGCACGGCGAGCACGGCGCCCTCGGCCGGTCGCACGGCGAGCATGCCCACGCGGTGCAGGGCGAGCACGAGCGACTCGCTGAGGGCCTCACCGCCGCCCACGAGGGCGGCCTTGGCGCGGCCGTTGGAGAGGTACATCTCGGCGCAGCCCACCGACTCGACGGAGCCCGCGGGGCCGCTGACCACGGTGGCGTTGAGGGCGCGGAGGTCTTCCCAGATGCTCACGTAGCCGAGCGAGCTGTTGATGACCGTGTTGGGGAAGCGCGCGGGGTTGATGTACCGCGGGTCTTCGAGCCGCGCGACGGTGTTGAGCTCGTGGATGGCCTCGAGGCTCCCGAACGCGTTGGCGGCGACGACCCCTACGTCGTCGGGGCCGTACGCCGTCCACGCGCCCTTCGCCTTGAGGCCCGCGTGCTCGAGCCCGAGGCGCGCGGCAACGAGGTAGAGCTTCGTGAGCCGGTCGTTGTTGCGCAGGCCCTTGTCGCCGATGATCTTCGCGGCGTCGAAGCCGCGCACCTCGCCGACGCGCGCGCCCTCGTAGGGCCCCATGTCGAAGAGCGACGACTCCGTCGAGAACACCTCGCGCGAAGGGTCTTCGAGGCCCTCGACGAAGGCGCTCCACCCGATGCCGAGGGGCGACACCACGCCGAGGCCGGTGACCGCGAGGGGCTTCATTGCGTCACCGCGCGGTCGGCGGGGGGCGCGAGGCGACCGACCTTCGCGAAGCACACGACGGCGTCGTAGCCGCCGAAGGCGAGCGAGTTGTTGAGCACCACGTCGGCGGCGCCCGCGCGCGGGGCGTTGGCCACCACGTCGAGGTCGCACTCGGGGTCCGGCGTGTCGTACCCGATGGTGGGCGGATAGAGCCCGCTGAGCACCGTCTCGACGCAGCTCACGGCCTCGATCGCGCTCGCCGCGCCCATGCAGTGGCCGATCATGCTCTTGACGCTCGAGATGGGGACGCGGCGGCCCTCGAACACGTCGCGCATGGCGCGGGTCTCGACGGCGTCGTTGGCGCGCGTGCCGGTGCCGTGGGCGTTCACGAAATCTACCTCGGCGGGGCCGAGGCCCGAGCGCGCGATGGCGTCGCGCATGGCCTTCACGCTGCCCATGGCCTCGGGGTGCGGGCGGGTGATGTGATAGGCGTCGCAGGCGATGCCCCAGCCCCCGACCTCGGCGAGGGGCGTCGCCCCGCGGCGCAGGCAGTGGGCCTCGGACTCGAGCACCATGACCCCGGCCCCTTCGCCCACCACGAGGCCCTGGCGGTTGAGGTCGAAGGGCTGGCAGCGCTCCGGCGCGAGGGCGCCGAGGCGCAGGAAGCCGCAGTACTGAAGCTCTTGCAGCATCTCGGAGGCGCCCGTCACGACGACGTCGGCGCGGCCCGCGCGGATGAGGTCGCACGCGAAGCCGATGGCGTAGTTGCCCGCGGCGCACGCGGCGGGGAGCGTGAGCACCATGCCCTTGGAGCCGAGGGCGCGCGCGACGTGAATGGGCAGGAGCGACGGCGAGTAGCGGGCCACGTCGGCGCGGTCGACGGCGTCGCGGCCGCGGCGGATCCACGCGTCGTCGAGGCGCGAGAGCACGTCGCACTCGCCCATGGTGGTGCCGAGCACCACGGAGGCGCGCTCGGTGCGGAGGGCCTCGTGCGGGAGCCGCGCGTCGGCGACGGCCATGCGCGCGGCGGCGATGGCCATGGCCGAGCAGCGCCCCGCGTCGCGGAGCTCGCGCGCCGTGAGGTGGTCGCGCGCGCGAAAGGCCTTGGCCTCGGCCGCGACGGCGCGGTCGAGCGCGCTCGCGTCGAAAGACTCGACGGGGCTCGCGCCCGATCGACCCGCGAGGAGCGAGGCCCAGAAGTCTCGCCGACCGAGGCCGAGCGCGCTCACCACGCCCATGCCCGTGATGTACACGCGTGGCGTCATGGGCGCGGCCTATAGCGCCCCCCGCGCGCGCCTACAAGCGCAGCCAACGGTGCGTAACGCGATGCGCGGTGCGACGCGCTCCATGCGGCTATTCGAGTGGCCAGCGGCGGCGCGCGCCGATGCTTGACAGTGTGTAGGAACGGCGCGATGAACGCGCGCGTTTTTGGTCTGCTGTGACACGCCCCCGACTCGGAGACATCGATGTCTATCGCACGCGACGAACTGCTCAAGAGGTTCCAACGGATCGCCAGTGAGGTGGCGGAGCGCGAGGTGCCGCTCGCCTCGGAGAACACCCGCATCAGCGACCTCGGGATCGACTCCCTCGGCATGCTCGAGATCGTCGGCAGCATGGAGCGCGAGTTCAAGACGCGCATCCCCGACGACGAGCTCGTGGGCATTCAGACCGTGGGCCAGCTCGTCGACCTCGTGCAGAAGCGCGCCGACTGAGCGCGGGGGTGACGGCTATGGACCCCGAGCAGATCCGAGAAGAGGTTCGCGCGCTCATCGCCGAGATCATCGAGCGCGACGCGTCGGACGTGTCTGACGAGACCCCGCTGCGCGACCTCGGCGTCGACTCGATGCAGGCCATCGAGATTATTACCGACCTCGAGAAGCGCTACAAAATCAAGATCGCCGAGTCGGAGTACCGCAACGTCTCCACCCTGGCGAACATCACGGCCTTCTTGCAGACCAAGCTCGCGGCGCGCTGACGCGATCCCCTCGCGGCGCGCTCGCGGCGCGCTCCCACCCGTTTCGATTGTGAGTGCCGAGAGCGGGGGTCGAACCCGCACGGAGCTCGCGCTCCCAGGGGTTTTAAGCCCCCCGCGTCTGCCATTCCGCCATCCCGGCTTGCCGTCGTCTCGCGTGGGCGCGAAGCCCCTCCTCCGCGACCCGACGATCGCTCTGCACGAAATTGGATCACATTCACCCCATCTGGCAATGGGGAAGGCATGCAGACCCCCAACTCTCGTGATCACGTGATCGTCGAACTTCGGCGCCTGCTCCACGACCTCTTCGTGGCGACCGAGCAGGGCGCCGCGCAGCCGCGCCTCGCGCGGGCTCACGGCTACGCCGATGGGTACATGAAGGGACTTCTCCAGGCGGGCATCGTGAGTCAGCCCGAGCTGCTCTCGATCGTCGCCGAGGAGCGAGGCCGCGTCGCAGGACCCGCGACGCGCCTCGTTCGCCTCGACGACCTCCCTCGCGGCTCAGCGTAGCGGGAACACCCGCACGCCGTAGCGGGGCGTGTCGCGCATCGACAGGTCGCGCCACCAGGTGGCCACGTTGCCCGCCGCGCTCGAGGCCCAGTAGCCCGTGTTGTTCATCGAATCGAGCACCGACAGCGTCCACCCCATGGCGCCGCGCGTGGCGAGGCGCAGGGTGCCCACCGTCGTGTCTTGATAGGCGACGCGCACGGTGCCGTCGGCCCCGACCGAGATCGACGCGCTGTCGCCCACGATGTGGCGCCCGTCGTCGAAGGTCATGGCGCCCACCGAGCCGCCCTCGTCGATCACCTCGGGCTGACCCATGGGCGCGCCGTTCATGGCGCGGAGGTAGAGGAGCCGCTCCTCCCAGCCGTCGACGTACGCGACGTGGAGCACGCCGTCCGCGCCGAACGCCGCCGACGCGTACACCCCGCGGTCGCCGGTGTCGGCGCGCATCGCGCCTTCGCCGTCGAGCACGACGGGCGCCATGAAGCGCCCCATCGCGTCGCCGAGGGCGAGCATGAGGTTGCCGCGGTCGCGGTGGTACCACGTCACCGCGAGGCGTCCGCCGGGGCCCGCGACGAGGTTCACGTAGTGGGTGCCGGGCGTGAGGGCCTCGACGGTGTTGGCCGCGAACACTTCGCCCGCGCTCATGGGCATGGGCCCGCACTGGCCCGTGCGCAGGCAGACTGTGCCCGTCGCGCAGTCGGCGGGGCGGCACGCGCTCGGGAGCGTGGCCACGTCGGAGACCGTCCAGTCGGTGGGGCCCGACGGGTTGGCGTTGTTGGCGCGCGCGAAGCGCACCACGGAGTTGAAGCCGCCCATGGCGGGCGCGGCGGCGCGGTACGCGATGGCGGGCACGCCGCCTTCGAGGAGCACCAGCGAGGCGTAGCGCCCGTTGGAGCCGTTGCTGTCGACCGTGTGCGACGTGCAGGTGGCGCCCATGCACACGGCGAATTTGAGCTTGTTGCGCGTCGCGTCCCAGTAGGCCACGCGGGGGTTGCCGTCGGATCCCACGGCGATCGAGTTGAACTGTCCGACGTCGTCGCCCGCGTCGCTCACGCCGCCGCGCCAGCCCGTGACGGCGCCGGTGATGGCGCCGCCCGCGGGCACCCCGTCGGCGTGCACCCAGTCGACGGACATCGACGCCGCCTGCCAGCGCCCCACGACGAGGTCGCCGTAGCGAAACGCCGTCGGGTCGCCGGGGGAGTAGGCCGACAGCCACAGCGTGCCGTCGGCGGCCGACGCCATGTGAAGATGCGAGCCCACCGCGCCGGGGTTGAGCGGCGGCAGTGCAATGCAGCCGCACATGCTCGTGTCGTACACGCACGTGGTCATGTTGAGGGTGGGCGCGCCGCTCACGGCGAAGCCCGGCATGCAGGTGTTGGTGCATGCCGCCACGGTGTCGACGCAGCGGGTGCCGCACATCGTCTGCGCGGGCGTGCACGCGGCGACGTCGGGGACGACGCTGCCGTCGGGCGTTCCCTGGGTGCCCGTCGTCTCGCTGCCGCAGCCCTGGGCTACGGCGGCGAGCGCGGCGACGACCGCCGCGGTCTTCGCGCGGCGACGGCGCGCCGAGAAGACCACCGCGCCCGCCGCGGCGAAGAGGAGCGCGAGGCCCTTCGATGAGCCCGTCTTGCCGCCCGGCACGCTGCAGCCGCAGCCGCCGGCCGCGTCGGTCGAGGGGCCGCCGCGGATGAGGCGCAGGCCCGTGGTGAGGTCGACCTGCGCGGTGTTGCCGTCGGCGTCGCGCGCGAACACGCGCACGGTGCGAGCGTCGGGGCTGAGGGTCGCGCGGGCGTCGCGCGTCCACGCGCTGCGGGCGCCGCCGTCGACCTGGAAGGCGTACTCGACGGAGGCCGAGACCTCGTCGTGCGCTTCGGCGACGACGGTGCTGCCGTCGATGCGGGCGCTGAGCGTGGGGGCCACGGTGTCGATGTTGAACTCGATGCGCGCGGGCTCGCTGTCGGCCGTGCGGGGCTCACCCTCGACGCGGGCGCGCACCTCGATGGCGTGCGGGCCCTGACCCACGAAGGCCCAGTCTTGCACCGCGTAGCGCGTCTCGGTCGAGAAGGTGGACCAGGTGCCTCGGTCGATGCGGTAGCTGTACTCGGTGCGGTGACCGAAGTCGTTGGGGGTGCCCACGGTGAAGGTCACGCGGGGGCGGTTTTCGGCGCGCAGGCCGTCGGCCGTCCAGAGGGCGCGGTTGACGTCGACGCCCTCGAGGGTGGCGGTGGTATCGAGCGCGAGGGTGTCGGGGCGCATGCCCGCAGGCACGTAGGCGAGCGCCGCGAAGATGCCGAGGAAGCGCGAGGCGCCCTCGGTGACGCCCTGCACGCCGCGCGGGGGAACGTTGATGCGCACGTCGCCGAGCGACATGCCGCCGGAGCCCGGGAGCGGGATCGACGGGAGCTCGATGGGGTTGATCGCGCCGCCGATCATCGAGAGGGCGGGGCCGAGAACGCCCTGGACGAGCGGGCCGATGAGGGCCGGGTCGTTGGAGATGAGCTGCGGGTTGACGACGGTGTCGACCATCTCGACGCGCGCCTCTCCGAGCGTGGGCGTGAGGCCCATGGCGTCGGCCTGGAGGTTCACCGGCAGCGAGATGTCGGTGGTGAGGGTCATGAAGCGCACGTAGCGCTCCTCGCTCCAGGTGTAGAAGTCGAGCGCCACGCGGGGGAGCGTGATGGTGATGAGCGCGTCGGTCGTGAGGTTGGTGCCCGCGCCGATGCGCGCGCGCGGCGGCTGCTGCGGGCGCAGCGCGATGGCGAGGGGCGCGTTGCTGCCGGGGTAGATCACCGACCGCAGCGAGTTGAGCGGCGGGAGGGCCGCGAAGGTGCTCGCCGCCAGCGTCTGCGAGAGGTTGGTGCCCGCCGAGAGGCAGAAGAGGCCCGCGTCCCACGTCTGGTAGAGGGCGTAGTTGAGGTAGTCTTCCGAGAGGCCGATGCCGAGGTCGATGGGCGTCGTGGTGCCGGGCACGTTGTTCTGCCGCAGCGCGGCCCACTCGGGGATGGTGGGGATCGCCGGGGCGGGCACGCGGGGGACGCACGCGTTGTGTCGCGACGACTGCATCGCGCCGAACATGTTGATGGTCATGCCGCCGCCGACCACCTGGCCGTCACGCATGGGGTCACCCGCCGCGAGCGAGAGGCTCACGGGCGCGTTGAGGCCCGGCGAGAAGCCCGCGAGGAGCGCGCCCAGGTTGCCGCGCCCTTCGGTGCCGAGCAGCGAGGGCACGATCGAGTTGTCTTCGTAGCGGCAGCGCGCGCCGTCGACGCGGGTGCCGGTGGGGCAGCCGGGCGGCGAGGGCATCGACGTGGCCGCGAGCGCGTCTTGAATGGGGCCGAGCGCCTGCGCGAACTGGCCGCGAAACTGACCGATGATGGTGCCGCGGAGGAGGTTGACGATGAAGCACACCCAGCTGTCGGTGCAGGCGATGTCCTCGTTCTCGATGCCCTCGTTCGCGGTCTCTTGCACGGCGTCGCCCATGCCCGTCGGCGACACGATGTCGGCGCGGTGGTAGTTGCGCCGCTGCGCGTGCGTGTCGCGCGCGATGGTGACCTTGG
>CANMAT010000058.1 GCA_947494865.1 Deltaproteobacteria bacterium | reverse complement strand
TGGGCGACGTGGGCGTGGCGATCACGTCGACCTTTTCAAACGCTTCGGTGAAGTCTCTTGCGATGAGCGCGCGCACGCGCTGGGCCTTGCCGTAGAAGGCATCGTAGTAGCCCGCCGAGAGGGCGAAGGTGCCGAGCACGATGCGCCGCTTCACCTCGGGGCCGAAGCCGCGCGCGCGCGTGGCGCCGTACATCGCGCGGAGGTTGTCGCCGGGCACGCGCAGGCCGTAGCGAACGCCGTCGAAGCGCGCGAGGTTGGAGCTCGCCTCGGCCGGCGCGAGCACGTAGTAGGTGGCCACCGCGTGCTCGGTGTGGGGCATCGAGAGCTCGACGAGCTCGGCCCCCGCCGCGGCCATCTTGTCGAGCGCAGAACGCACCCCCGCGGCCACGTCGGCGTCGAGGCCCGCGCCGAAGTACTCGCGCGGAACGCCCACCCGCAGCCCGCGCAAGACGTCGGCGCCGCGCGTGAGGTCGACGCGCGCGACGGGTCGATCGACGCAGGTTGAGTCGTGGGGGTCGTAGCCCGCGACGGCCTCGTAGAGCGCGCTCGCGTCGGCCACCGAGGCGCCGAAGGGAGACACCACGTCGAGCGACGACGCGAAGGCCACGAGGCCGTAGCGCGAGACCCTCCCGTAGGTGGGCTTGAGCCCCACGACGCCGGTGAGGGCCGCGGGCTGGCGCACCGAGCCGCCCGTGTCGGAGCCGAGCGCGGCGTGGGCGAAGCGCGCGGCCACCGCGGCGGCGCTGCCGCCCGACGAGCCGCCGGGGGTGCGCGCGCGGTCCCACGGGTTGCGCGTGAGCTGGTACGCCGAGTTCTCCGTGGAGCTGCCCATGGCGAACTCGTCCATGTTGGTCTTGCCCACCACGATGGCGCCGGCCGCGCGCAGCCGCGCCACGCTCCACGCGTCGTAGGGCGGAACGTAGCGCTCGAGCATTTTGCTCGCGCAGGTGGTGCGAAGGCCGCGCGTGCAGAGGGCGTCTTTGACCGCCACCACCACGCCCGCGAGGGAGCCCTCCGCGAGGGGATCGCCCGCGGCGAGGGCCGCGTCGAGGGCCGTCGCCGAGGCGAGGGCCCCCTCGGCGTCGACGCGCAGAAACGCCCCGATCGAAGGCTCGTAGCGGGCGATGCGGTCGAGCGAGGCGCGGGTGATCTCGACGGCGCTCAGCCCGCGAGACCGAAACGCGCGCGACGCGCCCGCGGCGTCGAGGGAGCTCAGGTCGTTCGAAGACATCGGGGCGCTCACTCCTCTACAAACTGCGGCACCACGAAGGCCCCGTGGTCGACCCGCGGCGCCTGCGCGAGCGCCTCTTCGCGGCGAACCCCCTCGCGCGGAACGTCATCGTGCAGGGGGCACTCGCGACCCGCAACGTTCAGATCGACGGACGCCGCGTCGACGCCGTCGAGCGCCGCGATGTGGTCGAGGATCTTCTGGAGCTGCCCCACGAAGGGCCCCACCTCGTCGTCGCGGAGGTCGAGGCGGGCGAGGTCTGCCGTGGCGCGCACGCGGGCGGGAGTCACTTCGATGGCCATGGGCGAAGGGCGCGGACCCTATCACAACCGCCGACACCGAATCCTCCGCAGCACCCGTCGCCCGCCCGGTGCCCCACACCCCTCCTATCCCACAGGTAGGAAATTTCGCACACTTCCATAGAGTGTTTGACCTGCGCTGGATTGTTCGGTCATATGCCGACGACCCGTATGGCAGCGCGCCTACCGACGTCGTTGGGTTCTGTCCCGTTGGGGGAGGAGCCGTCTGAGTGCGGCGACGACGATCGCCCCTCGTCGCCCGTCTCGACGGTGCCTCCGCCGCGCAACGACGAGATCGCGCTCGCCGCCGCGGTGCACGAGATCCAGAACGTGCTCGCGAGCGTGCTGGGGTGGGCCACGCTGGCGCGCGAGCGCAACGAGCCCGAGCTCATGGCCCGCGCGATGCCCATCGTCGAGCGCGGCGTGCTTCGCGCTTCTGAGATGGTGGGCGCCCTCGTCGACGCCGACGCGCTCACCCGCGTGCGCGACACGGCCTTCGACGTCGACCTCGTGCTCGACGAGGTGCGCGACCTCCTCGAAGCCCGCTGCCAGGCGAAGGGCGTCACCCTGCGCGTGCTCCAGCCCGCGGCGCCGGGCCTCGTTCTCCTCGTGCGCGGCGACCCCGCGCGCGTCTCGCAGGTGCTCGTCAACCTCGTGCTCAACGCCGCCTCCGCGGTGGCCGCGCATCGCCCGCCGGGCGTCGGCCTCGTCGAGCTCTCGGCGCAGCGCGTACCCCACGAGCCCGTCATCGCCGTCACCGTGCGCGACAACGGCCCGGGCATGAGCGCCGACACCCTCGCGCGCCTCTTCGACCCGTTCTACACCACCGCAGGCGACGACCACGACGGCCCCCGCGGCACCGGCCGCGGCCTCGGCATGGCCGTCTCGCGCTCGCTCGCTGAGGCCATGAGCGCGCGCCTCGACGTGCAGTCGGAGCCCGGTCGCGGCACCGAGGCCACCCTCGCGCTGCGCCGCGCGCCGCGCCCATCGGAGCCCGCCCTGGCGCCTGGCCTCGCAGCCGGCGACGCGCGCCTCCCGGTGGGCCTGCGCGTGCTCGTGGTCGACGACGAGCCCGCCATACGCGAGCTGCTCGAGGTGGCCCTCGCCCTCCGCGGCGCGCGCATCAGCGCCGTGGGCGACGTGCGCGCGGCCCGCAAGGTGCTCGCGCGCGGCGACGCCGACGTGGCCCTCATCGACGGGGGCCGCGGGGCGAGCCAGTCGGGGGCCACCTTCCTCGCCGAGATGAGCGTGCGCTGGCCCGACGTGGGCCGCGTGCTCATGACGGGCGCGGCGAGCATCGACCACGTGCCCGAGGTGCCCTGCGCGGCCTTCGTGCGAAAGCCCTTTCTGCTCGACGACGTGGTGCGCGCCCTCTCCGTCGCCGCCGGGGGCTGACGCTCAGCCCGGCGACGCGCCGCACACGTTGGCGAAGCACACGAGCCCGTCGCAGCAGTCGGCGTTCGACGCGCACGTGCGACCGGCGCGGCGGCACTCGCGCAGGGTGGGCGTCTCGCAGCGGAACATGCCGTCGGCGCCGCGCTGGCACACGCCCGAGCAGCACTCCGCCGACACGGTGCACGTCTCGGCGTTCGTGCGGCACGCCACCGGCGCCCAGAAGGCCGACATGTTGTCGACGCGCGTCTCCTGCCCCGGGAGCCAGTAGGGCACGCTCGACGGGTCTTCGCCGGCGCGCGGGGTGTTCGAAACTGCGGTGACCCAGATCTGTCGGCGCCGCGTGCCCCGCGTGCCCGCCTGCGCGTTGCCGTAGTCGCGCCGGGAGTAGAACGCGAGCCAGAAGTACCCGCCGGCGTTGAAGGGCGAGAAGTTGGGCCAGTACGAGTCGCTGGTCGCCCCCGTGGCGCGGTCGAGCGCGATGGCGGGCGCGTCGGGCGCGTTGTCGACGGGCACCATCTCGAGGCGGCCGGGGTATCCCATGGGGGCGGCCGTGTCGTCGGTGTTGGCGCCGCGCGAGTTGGTGCCGTGCTGAAAGGCCACCCAGCGCGAGTCGGGCGCGAAGCTCGGGTGCGCGTCGACGGGGCGCTCGGGCGTGAGGGCACCGCGGTGGATCACCCGCGGCGCGCCGAACATGGTGTCGGCGACGCGATCGACGACGGCGAGGTCGCCCGCGCGAAAGTCTACCGCCCACGTTCCGTCGATGTTGGTGACGAACGCCACGCGCATGCCGTCGGGCGACCAGTCGGGGTGCGCCGCGCGCTCGCCGGGGAGCCCCGTACCGTCGACGAAGGCCCCCGTGTCGCGCTGCATGAGCCGCAGCGTGGTGCCGCGGTTGACCACCAGCAGCCGCGAGTCGGGCGAGAAGGTCGAGTAGAGGTACGTGGCCGTGCCCGGGGTGAACAGCGTGGGCGCCGGGTCGGCCGCGATGCTCGCCGACGAGAGGTCGAAGATGGCGCTCGGCCGGTCGCCGCCCCACAGCTCGGCAGACATGTACCGCCCGTCGCGCGAGACGGTGTGACACGCGATGCAGCGGGAGCCCTCGTCGGGGGTGCCCGCGGGCCCCACCGGCGGCGACGGGATCGCGAGCGTGCGCGCCGCGGTGATCGCGTCGAGCTTCTGGATGCGCCCGTCGGAGAGATCCCAGTAGTAGATGGTGCCCGAGAGCGTGGCGCGCGCGATGCGAAGCGACACGTCGGCGCCCGTCACGACGTCGCCGCGGGCCGCGTCGAAGCGGTCGACGGCGAGGGTGACCGGCGCGTCGCCGTCGGTCTCGAGGAGCGACCGCCACGCGTCGGCGTCGAGCAGCGCGCGGTAGCCGAACGCGGCGCCCGAGTGCCGCACCCACGTGCGCAGCTCGGCGTGGGGCTTGCGCGCCCGCACGAGGAAGAGATCCCCCTCGACGCCGCCCTCCCACTGCACGTCGGGCGGGGGCACGTTGGCGGGCATCACGGCCTGGTCGAGCGGGTACATCGGTCGCACCTGGCGCGCGGCCTCCGTCGAGCGCGGCGCGCCCCAGAAGCGCATGGCCTCGGCGGGCGCAGGGGCCGTGGTGCCCGCGGCGGCGAGCTCGCGCTCGATGCGCACGTCGAGGCGCGCGGTGGCCGTGAGCGGCGGGGCGCCCGCGCGCCCCACGGTGACGGTGATCTCGAAGCGCCCGCCGGCGAGACCCGTGGCCGTGAAGCGCCCCGACTCGGGCCCGATGGTGCCCGCGGCCGAGGGGGCCGGCGAGGCGCTCCACTCGGCGTTCGAGATGCCCACCGTGGTGCCGTCGGCGCGCACGCCCGTGACGGTGAAGTCTCGCGTGCTGGGGCTCCCGTCGCGCGCGGCGAGCTCTGCCATCGCGGGCTCGACGCGCAGCGAGACCACGTCGCGCGAAACGACAGGGCCCGCGTCGGCGCGCGCGTCGCCGGGGTTGCGCGCAACGTCGACGGGGCCGAGGTCGCTGCCGCCGTCGAGGGCTCCGTCGCACGACGAGCCCGGCGGGCACAGCACCACTTCGTTGCCGGGGCTGCACGCGGCGGTGAGGGCGAGCGCCGCGCACGCGCGGAGAGGAGTCGAGGTGCGGATGAGCATCACGCCGCGAAGATACATCTCATCGCAACGCGCGAGCCACCACCGTGGACCGATCGCAGCGCGCGCGGCTCAGGGCGGCGACTCGGGGCGGATCACCCGCGCCACGCGGCGCCCGAGGGCGAGGTCGATGTCGATGGTGTCGCGCGGCTGCGCGCCGCCGCGCAGGCGCACCAGGCGGCAGAGGGGCTTGTCGAAGAGCGAGGGGTGCCGCACGCCCGAGATCGACAGCACCCACGTGCCGTCGTCGAGCTCGAGCACGCTCCCCGGGGGGAACATCCCCATGCGGTTGACGAAGGCCTGGAGCAGCGTCGGGTCGTACACCGTGCCGCCCGCGGCGAACATGCGCGCGAGGGCGTCGGGCGGCGCCACGAGGGGGCCCGACGGGCGGTAGCGCGTGAGGGTGTCGTAGTCGTCGGCGACGTGAATGATACGCGAGAAGAGCGACGGCTTGCGGTCGTCGTCGAAGGTGCGATGGTGCTCGAGGCACACGAGCAGCCGGCGGATGCGCGCCTCGTGAAAGCCGCGTTGCTTGAGGAGCTGCCGCGCGCCCGCGGTGGTGTGGCGCTCGAAGGGCGGCGCGTAGCCGTCCTCGTCGGTGGTGTACCCGCCGTCGTGGAAGCACGCGGCCACGCCGAGGTCGGCGAGCGCGGCCTCGGGCAGGCCGATCTCCTTGCCGATGAGCACCGACAGCGACGCCACCTGGAGCGAGTGGCGGTTGTGCGCCGGCGAGCGCGTGTCGCGCGTAGCCGTGACGAGCTCCTCGACGCGCTGCTCGCCGCTCATGTCCACCATCTCGGTGACCATCTTGCGCACGGGCAGCGGGTTGGGGCTGCGGCCGAGCGCGAGGCTGTCCCACAGGTCTCCCATGACGCGCGCCGACTGGGCGTACACCTCCTTCACGTCGCGGTGAATCTGCTGCCGCTGCCCCTCGCCGCCGAGGCGGAAGCGAAACACGGGCTGGAGCTCCACGGTGCCGATGCCCCCCCGCTGCAGCACCGCCTGGAGGGCCGCGCGCGGGGCCGCGGGCGCCGGGTCGGCGGCGACGGCCACCACGAGGGCCTTCATCTGCGCCTCGTCGATGGGCGCGTGCACCGTGACACCGCCCGTGTCGTGGCGGCGCCAGAGCTGCGTGAGCTCGCGCGACACCTCGCTGCGCACGTCGAAGCGCAGGCGAATGTCGTTGATGTAGATCTGGTCTTCGACCATTACGAGCTGCACGAGGCCCAGCAGGTCGTGGAGCCTCGCGATCGACGCGGCCATCTCGCGGCAGGGCGCCTCGAAGGCCTTGTTCTCGATGTGGTGAATGTGCGTCATGCGGGCGGCGCCCGAGAGCAGGTGGGCGAGCTGCTCGCCGCGCTCGCGCACCTGCGTGGCGAGCTCCTTGTCTTCGCCCGCGCGGGCGCGTTCGAGGGCCTTCGCGATGCGGGCCTGCGCCTCGGCGGTCTCGTCGAGCTTCTCGTCGCTCATGGTGCCTTCGCCTTGCTCGCGGCGATGGTCTCGCGCGCCGCCTCGCGGAGCTCGGCCTCGCCCTTGGTGTACACCTGCTGAACGATCGCCGCGGCCTCGGCGGTGCCCAGGAGCGACAGGCCCCACAGGGCCGCGTGGCCCCGCGCCACCAGCGGCTTCGCGTTGAAGAGCTTCTTGAAGAACCCCTTGGGCTCCACCCACTCTTTGAACACCTCGAAGGCGCGCGCGCCGTCGACGCGGGCCATCGCGCGCCCCACGGCGGCCATCTCGTTCGAAGACGCGCCGGCGTCGGCGCGCGCCTCGGCGTGGCGCTGGAGCGTCGGGAAGGCGCCCTTCTCGCCGCGCGCGGCGATGGTCTCGAGCGCGTGCTCGCGCACGTCGAGGGAGGTCGCGTTGAGCATCATCGTGAGGAGGCCGCGCAGGTGCGACGACGGGGGCATGTCCGACGAGAGGCGCAGGAATTCGTGCTGCACCTCGGTGTCGCTGCCGGCCATGAGCTGCGTCACGAGCTGCGTGGCCGCGTCGGGCACCGCGTTGGTGAGCACGCGCAGGAGGTCCGCCGCCACGGGCCCCGGGCTCGCGCGGAAGCGCTCGACCACGTCGCGCGCGCGCTCGGGGAGCCGCTGCGCGATGAGGTACCGCACGATCTTGCGCGAGTGGTCGTCGCGCTCGCTCTCGAGCAGGTCGAAGAACATCTTGAGCACGTCGCCGGGCACGCGCGACAGGAGCTGCATGAGGCGCTCGGGGGGCTCGGCGAGGTCTTTGGGCACCGACCGAATGAGCCGTCGCACGGCCGCCGGGTCGACGAAGCCCGAGAGCAGCACGTCGATGCGCTCGCGCTCCGCCGGGGCCCGCTCGCGAAAGCGCGCCAGGTCGTCGTAGAGCACCAGGAGCGCGTCCATTCGGTCTTCGGCGAGCAGAAAATCTCGCACCTCGCGCACGAAGTGTTCGGTCTCTTCGAAGGTGAGCGGGTCCGTGGGGGAGGCCGCCACCTCCATGAGCTCGCGCACCACGTGGAGCGTGGCCTCGGGGAGCTGCGTCGAGTCGGTCTCGGCGCGCAGGTCTTCGAGGGCCACGTCGTTCAAGCGCAGGTACTGCAAGCGCACCGGCGGCGGCAGGCGCGGCATCGGGAGGTCGAAGTCGTCGGGCACGCGCATGCTGGCCACGTCGCCCACGCGCGCCGAGCTCGCGCTGAAGATGCGCTCGGCCGACTGGCGCGCCTGGGTGACCCCGCCGACGGCGCCCACCTGCACGTCGTCGTCGTTGTCGTCGGGCACGAAGCCCTCGACGGCCTCGACGCGAATGTGCGCGAAGCCCGCCTTCCACAAGAGCGTGGTGATGTCGTCTTCGTTCATGCGAACGCCGACGAAGCGAATGGAGAGGATCTCGAGCAGCCGCGTGAGCTCGCCCCAGTCGGTATCGCGCGTGAGAATGAGCTTGCGCACGCCGTCGCGGAAGAGCTTCAACGCGAGGGAGCGCTCGCGGTCGCGCTCGAGGTACACCGCCTCGTTGTCGAGCATGAGCTCGAAGGGGCGCACCGTGAGCTCCATGTCGCCGTGGGCGTTGAAGAAGCGCTCGAAGGTGGCGCGCACGTCTTCGATGAAGCCTCGCACGGCGGCGTTGCCCGGATCGTAGATGAGGTACGACCGCGAGGCCTTCGCGAGCGCGCGGATGCCGTCGCCCGCGAGCCGCGTGCGCTCCGACGAGCCGAGGCGCGCCTCGCCCTCCTCGTCGCCGCCGGGGAGCCGCGAGGCCCGCTGCGGCACCATCGAGCCGCGACCGGGGGGCGCCGTCGGGCGCTGCGGGACCATCGAGGCGCGCGCGTCTTGCGGCAGCGCCGAGGTGCGCGCGTCTTGCGGCGCGGTCGAGGGGCGCTGCGGCGCGGGCGCGGAGGAGGGTCGAGGCGGAGGTTTGTTCGAGTCCATGGCGTCTTACCGGTGAGGCGCGCGATGCCGATCGTCGCCCACGGCGGGTCGGCGGCCCTCGTGCGCCGACTCTACACGAAGCCGCAGGGGCGTTTCGCCTTTCGCGCGCAGCCCCGCGCGGTACGAGAATCGAAGGTCGCTGTTGACGCTCCGAAAACGCCCGTCTAGATAGGTCGCCGAATCGTCGCGCGTGACACTCTCTGCCTGTCGGCCGCGCTGACACGGAAAGAAGCCGAGAACTCCCCCAATGGCGACCTACATCACCGAGGACTGCATCAACTGCGGCGCTTGCGAGCCCGAGTGCCCCAACGAGGCGATCAGCGAGGGCGACGAGATCTACGTGATCGACCCCGAGCTCTGCACCGAGTGTGTGGGCTTCTACGATCACGAGGCCTGCCAGGCGGTGTGCCCCGTCGAGTGCTGCCTCCCCGATCCCAAGCACCCCGAGAAGGAAGACGCGCTCCTCGCGCGCGCCGTGAAGCTGCACCCCGACGACAAAGAGCTTTCGAAGAAGGCCGGCGCGAACAACTTCCCCTCGCGCTTCCGCAAGTAGCCTCCGCGCGCGGCGAACGGTGCGTCTCCCCCTCCCTTCGCTCGCGCTCGTGGCGCTGGGCTCCGTCGGCTGCGCCACCGCGTCGCCCATGCTCGCGCCCGCCCGGGTGATGCGCGACGGCAAGGTCGCCGTCGACCTCGGCTCGGCCTACAGCGCCCCCGCGTGGGCCCCCTCCCTCGAGGCCGCGCAGACCGCCAACGCCGACGCCTCCACGGTGCTCCGCGCCGCCGTCGCGCACGGCGCCACGCCGCCCGGCCTGGTCACCTACGTGGCCGGTCGCGGGGGCTTCGGTCACAGCGCCGAAGGGTCCATCGCCCTCATCGGCCGCGTGGTGCGCATCGGCGCGCGGCGGGAGCTTCTCTCGCGCGCGGGCTACACCCTCACCGGCGGGCTCGCGGGGCGCTTCGCGTTCATCTCGGGCGCCTACGAGGCCGCCACGCCGGGGCTCACCGTCGACACCTCGCGCCTGTACGGCGGCGACCTCTCCCTCGTGCTCGGGTACACGCGCCGCGACGTGTACGACCTCTGGGTGGGCGTGCGCAGCGGGTACCTCTTCAACGACGCGTCGATCACCCTCGCGCGCTCGGCCACCATGCCCGACGCCCGCGCGTACGCGCTCGGCGCGCACCGCATCGAGGTGGGCCTCAACCTGGGCATGCGCATCGCCTTCGGGCACTTCGGCGCCGCGGTGGAGCTCGAGACGGTGTTCGCCTACGCCTTCGGCGACGCCACGTGGTCGGGCGGCGCGGTGTCACAGAGCGCGGTGGCCCTCTCGCTCGTGCCCGCGGCCGCGGTGTCGTACCAGTTCTGAGCCGCGGTCTCTCACGCGTAGCGCGCGAGGGCGGCGTCGAGGTCGGCGAAGGTGAGCGGCTTCGAGAGCGTCGCGTTCATGCCGCACGCGAGGCAGCGCGCGAGCTCGTCGGGGAGCGCCGACGCCGTGAGCGCCACGATGGGCACGCGCCCCTGCGCGCCCGGGAGCGCGCGGATGGCCTCCGTCGCCGCGAAGCCGTCCATCACGGGCATTTGACAGTCCATGAGCACGAGGTGGTAGCCCCCGCGCGCGGAGGCTTCGACGGCGGCGGCGCCGTCGTTCACGGCGTCGAAGGCGAGCCCGAGCTGTTCGAGCATCGCGCCCACCACCATCTGGTTGATGGGGTTGTCTTCGACCACCAGAACGCGCTGCGACCCCTTGGCGCTGATCGGAGGGAGCGACGCGCGCGCGGGCGCCGGGGGCGCGCTCGCGGACGGCGCGACGGGGAGCGGGAGCGACACTTCGAAGTAGGTTCCGACGCCGGGCGTCGACGCGACGCGCACGTCGCCGCCCATGCGCACGCAGAGCTGACGGCAGAGGGCGAGGCCGAGGCCCGTGCCGCCGAAGCGCCGCGTGGTGGTCGCGTCGCCTTGCGCGAAGGGCTGGAAGAGCCGCCCGAGCGCGTCGGCGGTCATGCCGATGCCCGTGTCGCGCACGCCCACGACGAGACCGTCGCGCCAGCGGGCTTCGACCGTCACGCTCCCGGCGTCGGTGAACTTCACCGCGTTGGCGACGAGGTTCATGAGCACCTGGCGAACCCGCAGCGGGTCGCCCGCGAGACTGTCGGGCACCGACGGGTCGCACGCGGCCCGCAGCGCCACGCCCTTCTGCGCGGCGAGGGGCGCGAAGAGGGCGGCCACCTCGGCGACGAGCGCGCGCGGCGCCATGGGCACAACCTCGAGCGCGAGGTAGCCCGACTCGATGCGCGTGAGGTCGAGCAGGTCGTCGATGAGCGAGACGAGCACCTCGCCGCTCTGGCGGATCACCTCGACCTGGCCCGCGCGCGCGCCGTCGAGGGGGGACCGCGCGAGGAGCTCGGCCATGCCGATGACGCCGTTGAGGGGCGTGCGCAGCTCGTGGCTCACGTTGGCGAGAAAGAGCGACCGCGCGCGGCCTGCGGCCTCGGCCTCGTCGAGGGCCCGCACGCGCACGCGCTCGGAGAGCCGCTCGATCGTGAGCGTCGAGACCACGAAGAGCACGAAG
>CANMAT010000057.1 GCA_947494865.1 Deltaproteobacteria bacterium | reverse complement strand
TGCCCCGCAAAACCCTGCCCTACACGCTCGATCAGCTCGACGCACTGCGCCCCCGCGCCAAGGCCGCCCTGCGCAAGCGGTACCGCGGCCTGCGCGCCTCGCTCCCCCCGGCGGCCGCGGCCACACGCTCGCGCGCCCTGTGCGAGAGGGTCTTCGCCCTCGACGCGTGGAGGGCCGCGCGCACCCTCGCGGTGTTTCGCGCGATGCCCGACGAGGTCGACACCGCCGCCCTCATCGACGAGGCGCGCGCCCGCGGGTGCACCGTGTGTCTGCCCGTCGTGGTCGACGGCCGCGGCGAGCTCGAGTTTCGCGTCGCGTGGCGCGGCGACGAGGCCTTCGCGCTCGAGGCGGGCGTGTGGGGCATCGAGGAGCCCGCCGCGGGCGCGCCCGTGGTGCCCCCCGAGACGCTCGACCTCGTGGTGGTGCCCGCGCTCGCCATCGACGGCGCCGGCCACCGCCTCGGCTACGGCCGCGGCTACTACGACCAGACCCTTGTTCGCACCGTCAACGCCGTCACCGTCGGCGTGGCCTTCGACTTCCAGTTGATCGCCGAGGTGCCCATCGAAGCCCACGACGTCCCCGTCGCGTGGGTCGTCACCGACCAGAGAACACTCCGCGCCTCGTCCGACGACGGGCGCGATCCCCCGGAGAATCGCTGATGCCCATCCTCCACATCGCAGCCGCGGCCGCTGGCGCCGCGGTCTCGTGGCTCGTTCAGAACCAGAAGCGCGACGCCCTCGTCGCCCAGCACCGCCGCGAGGTCGACGCCCTGCGCGCGACCGTCACCGAGCACGAGGGCGCCCTCGTCACGGCGAAGGCCCGCGTCGAGGCCGCCCAGGCCCAGGTCGACGCCGCCGGTGTGCGCGTCGAGGCCGCGCAGCGTCAGGTCGAGGCCGCCCAGGCCGAGGCCGAGTCGGCGCGCCAATCGGCCGCCCTCACGATGCAAGACGCGGAGCTCCGCGTGCGCGCGACGATGGGCGTCGAGATCGAGGCGCAGGTGCGCACCCGCGCCGGGCAGATCGAGCGCGACGCCCGCGAGCGCGCGCAGCACGCCGAGGCCGAGGCCCGCGCCCGCGCGCTGCAGGTCGTGGCCGACGCGCGTCAGCAGGCGCAGGAGCTCACCGCCGAGGGCCGCGCCCGCCAGGCCGAGCTCTCGACCCGCGAAGACACCCTCGCCCGCAAGGAGCTCTCCGCCGCGCAGCAGTCCGAAGGGCTCGTGAGGCTCGAGTCCGACCTCGCGCGCCGCGATCAGAGTCTCCTCGAGCGCGAGCGCACCGTCGCGCTCCGCGAGGTCGAGGCCGACAAGCTCGTCGAGGCGCGCAAGGTGGCCGTCGACGACGTGCGCCGCTCCGAGGCGCAGGCCCTCGAGCGCGTGGCCCAGCTCTCGGCCGAAGACGCGCGCAAGCAGGTGATCGACTCGGTGCACGAAGAGGCCCGCCGCAGCGCCTCGCGCGAGGCCAAGCAGATCGAAGACATCGCCCGCGAGGAGGCCGAGAAGCGCGCCAAGCGCGTCGTGGGCATCGCCATTCAGCGCTACGCGGGCGAGTACGCGGGCGAGCGCGCGGCCACGTCGGTGCACCTCCCCAACGACGAGCTCAAGGGGCGCCTCATCGGCCGCGAGGGCCGTAACATCAGGGCGTTTCAAGAGGCCACGGGGTGCGACCTCGTCATCGATGACACGCCCGAGACCATCACCGTGAGCTCCTTCGATCCGGTGCGCCGCGAGATGGCGCGCCTCACGCTCGAGCGGCTCATTCAAGACGGGCGCATTCACCCCACGCGCATCGAAGAGTTCTTCAACAAGGCCCGCGAAGAGGTCGAGCGCGCCGTGCGCGAGGCCGGCGACGCCGCCGTGATGGAGCTCAACCTCGGCCGCCTGCACCCCGACCTCGTGAAGATCGTCGGGCAGCTTCGGTACCGCTACTCGTACGCGCAAAACATCCTGCGGCACTCCGTCGAGGTCGGTCACATGTGCGGCCTCCTCGCGCAAGAGATGGGCCTCAACGCCCGCCAGGCGCGGCGCGCGGGGCTCCTCCACGACATCGGCAAGGCCGCCACGCACGAGCAGGAGGGCGGCCACGCGGTGATCGGCGCCCACATGGCGCGCAAGGCCGGCGAAGACGAGATCGTGGTGAACGCCATCGCGGCGCACCACGACGACGAGGCACCCAAGAGCCTCATCGCGCACCTCACCGCCGCGGCCGATGCCATCTCCGGCGCGCGCCCCGGGGCCCGCCGCGAGATGCTCGAGGGCTACGTGAAGCGCCTCGAAGACCTCGAGAAGATCTGCGGCACCTTCAAGGGCGTCGAGCGCACCTTCGCCATTCAGGCGGGCCGCGAGGTGCGTGTGCTGGTGGAGCCCGGCGAGATCGACGACGTGGGCGCCCTCACCCTCTCGCGCGACATCGCGCGCAAGATCGAGAGCGAGCTCGCGTACCCGGGACAGATCAAGGTCACCGTGGTGCGCGAGACCCGCGCCGTCGACTACGCCCGCTGATCGTTCGGCACCGAACGACCCTTCACTCTCCCTGCATCAGCCCCGTGATCGTGCCGTCGGCGTGGACCACCACGCGCCGCGCCGCGGGCTCCTTCGGGAGCCCTGGCATCGTCATGATCTCGCCCGTGAGGGGGATGATGTACCCCGCCCCCGCGCTGAGCCGAACCTCGCGCACGGTGATGGTGAACCCGCGCGGACGCCCCGCCTTCGTGGGGTCGTCGGTGAGCGACAGGTGCGTCTTGGCCACGCACACGGGGAGCTCGGCGCCGCCGAGCTTCACCACCGCGTCGAGGTCCTTGCGCGCCGCGGGGGTGAACTCCACATCGTCGGCGCCGTAGACGCCGCGCGCCACCTTGCGAATCTTCTCTTCGGGCGTGTCGCTGAGTTCGTACATGAACTTCGCCCGGGGGGGCGCGGCGTCGGTCTTCGCGAGCATGTCGAGCACCGCGTCGGCGAGCTCGAGCGAGCCATCGCCGCCGAGCGCGAAGCCCTCGGAGCGCGCCACCGGCACGCCCTGACCGAGCCCATACTCGCGCAGCGCGGCGACCTCGTCGGCCGTGTCGTGGGGGAACGCGTTGACGGCCACCACCGCGGGCAGCCCGTAGGCGCGCAGCGTCTCGAGGTGCTTCGTGAGGTGGTCGGTGCCGCGGCGCAGCGCGTCGACGTTGGGCTCGCTCGCCTTCGCCACCGGAACCCCGCCGTGCATCTTGAGGGCGCGGTGCGTGGCCACGAGCACCACGCCGCGCGGCCACAGGCCCGCCACGCGACACTTGATGTCGAGAAACTTCTCGGCGCCCAGATCGAAGCCGAAGCCCGCCTCGGTGACCACGTCTTCGCCGTACGCGAGCGCCATGCGCGTCGCGAGAATGGAGTTGCACCCGTGGGCGATGTTGCCGAAGGGCCCGCCGTGCACGATGGCGGGCGTGCCCTCGCGCGTCTGCACGAGGTTGGGCATGAGCGCGTCGAGCAGCAGGGCCGCCATCGCCGAGGCCGCGCCGAGGTCGCCCGCGGTCACCGCCTTGCCCGCCGCGGTGGTGCCCACCACCACGCGCGCGAGGCGCGCTTCGAGGTCTTTGGGGCCCGACGCGAGGCACAGAATGGCCATGACCTCGCTCGCCGCAGTGATGTCGAACGCTCCCTCGCGCGTGGGGCCGTTGCCCTTGCCCATGCCCACGACGACGCTGCGCAGGGCGCGGTCGTTCATGTCCATGGCGCGGCGCCAGCGTACGTTGCGCGCGTCGAGGTCGACGGGGTCGCGAAAGAAGAGGGCGTTGTCGACGATGGCCGCGAGCAGGTTGTGGGCGCTCGTAATGGCGTGAATGTCGCCGGTGAAGTGCAGGTTGATGTCGGCCGCGGGCACGAGGGTGGCCTTGCCGCCGCCGGTGCCGCCGCCCTTGACGCCGAACACGGGCCCCAGCGACGGCTCGCGGAGCGCCGCGATGGCGCGCCGACCGCGCTTCGCGAGGCCCATGGCGAGGGCCACCGAGGTGGTGGTCTTGCCCTCGCCCGCGGGCGTCGGGTTGATGGCCGACACGAGCACGAGGCGCCCCTGCGGAGCCCCGTCGCGGCGCGCGAGCGCGTCGAGCGAGATCTTGGCCTTGTGTCGGCCCCACGGAATGACGTCGGCAGGGTCGAGGCCCGCGTCGCGGGCCACGTCGAGAATGGGTCGCAGCGTTTCGGTGGTCGTCATGGCGGTCGCGGAGGGTACTCCCGCTCGCCGCGGCGTTGCGAGCGCTACCGATCCATCAGAAGCACCCCGTCGGGTGCGAGCGCGAGCGCGTCGCGTGCGCGCACCTGCACCACGATGCCGCCGGGCGTTCCCGCGGGGGTGGGCTGCACGCCCAGGGGCTCCCAGGTGAGCGAGGCCGCGCCGTCGCCGTCGAGGGCCAGCGTGGCGAGCTCGCAGGCCTCGTCGACGGGGGGCGCGTCGTCGCGCGTGAGACGGGTGTGCACGGCGAATCGTTCGTGTACGAACAAGTCTACCCCGTGGGGCCTCGGGCGAACGAAAGGCACTTCCCACGCGACGGATGCGGGATACACGCTGCCCTCATAGCCTACCGTGGCGAGGGGATTGTTCGTAGCCGAACCATCGTACGTTCGCCCCCCGCGGCGCAGGGTGCACGGCGTGGGCGACGGGGCGCTCCCGAGGCGCGCGAACCACGCGGCGAGGTTGAGGTCGCGGTGGCTGAAGGGCGCGTCGGGCGTGGGCTGGCCGTAGTTGTTCCGGTGGGCGCGCGGCACGCTGAGCTCGCCGCGCGCCTCGACGACGAGGGCGCGGAGGCCCAGCTTGTCGACCCGCCACCGGTGGGGCATGCCGCGGGGGATGAACACGTGCTCGGCGGCGTTGGCGCGCAGCGTACCGCAGGGGGTGTCGAGCGTGGCGCCGCCCTCGAGCACGCACACGAGCTGATCGCCGTCGTGGTCGATGAGCACGGTGGTGGGAGACTCGCTGTCGGCGCTCACCCACGCGAGCGCGACGTGGTCGTTGAAGAGCAGCGCGAGGCGCCCGCGCACCGGGTCACCGCCCGCGGGCACATCGGCGAATAGAAACCGCCGACGCGTGAGCGCGCCGTCTCTCGGGATCGCCTCGACGCGCGCGCCGCCGACGGGCATCCACACGGGCGCGTCACACGAAGGCGCGGCGTCGCGATGGAGCACGGTGTAGGCGCCGTCTCGTCGCGCGAGGCGCTCGGGGTAGTTGGTGGTGCCGTGACAGACCGCGGGAAACATCGCCCGCGAAGGTACGCTCAGACCGTGTGGCGCACGTACTCGAAGTCGACGGGGCGGCCCTTGATGCCCTGCTTGGGCGGGGCGATCCAGTGGGCCATCTTGCCGGGCTCGTACACGGGCCTGGTCATGAGGCTCTTCACGTAGGCGCGGTCGGCCTCGGTGGGGAGCCAGTCGCCCTGCCGCGCGCTCCACTCGGCCGCGGTGATGGGGTTGCCCTGCGGGTCGAAGTGCTGCCCCGCGTAGAGCCCGACGCCGCGGTTGAAGCGCCGGTTCGGCAGCGTGAGTTCGACGTCGACGCCCGCTTCCTTGATGGCGCGGTTCCACTTGTCGACGCCGCGCTGGCAGTCGATCACGTAGTCGTCGCGCAGCACCTCGTTCATGGCCATGCGCAGGGGCACGCTCTCGTCGATGATGCGCCCGTCTTTGAAGTGGGGAATGTTCATCGTGCCGGTGAGCGCGAGGTGGTCTTCGTACTGGTCTTCCTTGGCGCGGCCCTTGAGGCCCGAGGCGAAGAACGAGGCGGCGTTCGAAGACACCTCGCCGCCGAAGAGGCCGAGCGAGCTCGAGAACCAGAAGTTCATGTACTTCTGGAGGGTGCCGAGGTCGATGCCGCCCTGCGCGCGCGCGTCGCCGTTGGGGTCGAGCTTCGTGAGCTCGCAGGCGCGCTGCACCACGCGGAGCACGCCCGTCTCGCCCACGAACATGTGGTGCGCCTCTTCGGTGAGCATGAAGCGCGTCGTGCGGGCGAGCGGGTCGAACGCGCTCTCGGCCAGGGCCAGGAGCTGATACTTGCCGTCGCGGTCGGTGAAATACGTGAACATGAAGAACGACAGCCAGTCTTCGCACGGCTCATTGAAGGTCGTGAGAATGCGGGGCTTGTCGGGGTTGCCGCTGCGACGCTCGAGGAGACCTTCGGCCTCTTCGCGCCCGTCGCGGCCGAAGTACGAGTGCAGCAGGTACACCATGGCCCAGAGGTGGCGGCCCTCTTCGACGTTGACCTGAAACAGGTTGCGAAGGTCATAGAGCGAGGGCGTCGTCTGCCCGAGGAGGCGCTGCTGCTCCACCGAGGCGGGCTCGGTGTCGCCCTGCGTAACGATGAGCCGGCGCAGCGTGTTGCGGTGCTCGCCGGGCACCTGCTGCCACACGGGCTTGCCGAACTCGTCGCCGAAGCCGACGGTGCGGTCTTTCACGGGCTCGGTGAGAAAGATGCCCCATCGGTACTCGGGCATCTTCACGTAGTCGAAGTGCGCCCAGCCCTCGTGGTCGACAGAGGTGGCGGTGCGCAGGTACACGTCGTCGGCCTGGTAGCCTTCGGGGCCCATCTCCATCCACCAGTTGATGAAGTTGGGCTGCCACTCTTCGAGGGCGCGCTGCAGGCGCTTGTCCGACGAGAGGTCGACGTTGTTGGGGATCTTGGTGTCGTTGACCACGGAGGACATCGGCGGAAACTCCTTCGGGGAGCGAACGGTTGGGTGCGCGCGGACGCCTCGCGGCGCGCGGAGCGCCTCGAGACACCGACGAAATGTGAGGCCCTGCGAGATGCTTCGGTCGCGAACGATCGCTACGTGCGGCGCACGTCGAACACGGCGCGCTCGGGCTTGCCGTACATGGTGAGCGCGCCGCGGGGGCCCACGGCGTTGGGGCGCTGGAAGATCCAGTTCTGCCACGCGCTCAGGCGCCCGTAGATCTTGGTCTCGAGCGTCTCGGGCCCGGCGAAGCGGAGGTTGGCCTCCATGCCCGTCATGGCGTCGGGCGACATGCTCGTGCGCTCTTCGACGGCGACGCGCACCTCGTCTCCCCAGTCGATGGGGTCGGGCGCGAAGGTGACCAGCCCCTTCTTCATCGCGTCGGCCGCGTCGAGGGGGTCGCTCACGGCACGGAGCTTGTCGACCACCGTGGGGTCGTAGAGAAAGCGCGTGGCGAGGCGCGTGAGCCCGTTCGACATCGGGAAGGGCCCGAAATTCATGGGCGAGAGCGCGAGCGTCGTCTTCGACTCGCCGTCGTCGAGCATGAAGATGCGATCGGCCGCGAGGGCCAGTTCGAAGAGCGAGCCCGCGAAGGCGCTACCCGGCTCGATGAGCGCGAAGAGGCTCTTCGCCGACAGGTCGAGGCGCTTGAGCACGCGCTTGCGGAGGAGCACCACCTCGCGCGCGAGCCAGTCGCCCGCGTCGGCCATACGGAGGAGCGAGCGGTCGGCGCTGCGAACGGCCTCGGCGTCGCCCGCGGTGCGCAGCACGATGAGCCCCACCTCGAGGTGGTTGAAGCGCAGGTCGAGGAGGGCGTCGTCGAGCTCGCGCCAGGCGGCCACGTGCCACTGCGCGCAGCCCGCGGCGCGGAGGGCCTCGGGCGTCTCGGGCGTCGGCCCCGCGGGGGCCTTCATGGTGATCTCGGCGAGGCGTCGCGAGGTGTCGACGGCGACGGTCACGTACGAGTACGCGGTGCCCTGCTCGGTGCGCTGCGCCGTGAGGGGTGTGAGGGCCATGCCCTCGCCGGTGGCGGTGCGGGTGGCGCGCGCGGAGAGCTTCGCGAGGCGGGCGGCGACGGCGGCGTCGAAGCGGCTGCGCGAGGCGATCTCGTCGACGAGGCGCCACTCGATGGAGCGCTTGCCGCGCACGCCCTCGGCGAGGGTCGAGAACACGTCGGCGAGGTCGCGCCGCACCTTGCGCTTGTCGACCACGCGGGTGAGCCCGCCGGTGCCCGGGAGCACCGCGAGGAGGGGCACCTCGGGGAGGCTCACGGCGCTGTTGCCGTCGTCTTGCAGGAGGATGTCGTCGCAGGCGAGGGCGAGCTCGTAGCCGCCGCCGGAGGCGGTGCCGTTGAGGGCCGCCAGCACCGGGATGCCCGAGCCCGCGGACAGCTCTTCGAGGTAGAGCCGCGTCTCGTTGGTGAACTTGCAGAAGTTGACCTTGAAGGGGTGCGTCGAGCTGCCCAGCATGTAGATGTTGGCGCCCGAGCAGAAGATGCGATCTTTGCCCGAGGTGACCACCACGGCGCGCACCGCCGGGTGCTCGAAGCGCACGCGCTGAATGGCGTCGGCCAGCTCGATGTCGACGCCGAGGTCGTACGAGTTGAGCTTGAGCACGTAGCCCGGGCGCATGCCCCCATCCTCCACCACATCCATCACGATGCGGGCGACGGAGCCGGGCGCGAGGCCCGCGACGGTCGGAAACTCGAGCCGCCAGTGGCGGTACTGCGCGGGCGACGTTTCGAAGCGAACAGGGGACTCGGGTGCGCTGTGTTCCATGGCTCGTTCGATGGGGACGCTAAAGCGATCACGGTGCACCGCGCAAGCACTATAGTGCTCTTTCTGCACCCGAAGATGCAGTATAGTGCAGATATGGAGAGAGACCGTGAGGGCGCGGAGGCGTCGTTGCTCGAGGCGCTGGGGCGCTCGGTGCGGGCGCGTCGCCAGGCGCGGTCGCTCACGATGCGGGCGTTGGCCGAGGCAGCGGGGGTGAGCGAGCGCTTCCTGGCGCAGCTCGAGGCGGGCGAAGGCAACATCTCGATCATACGGCTCCACCACGTGGCGGACGCGCTGGGCACGGCGGCGTCGGCGTTGCTCACCGAGGCCGAGGGGCATCGGAGCTCCGACGGGGGCGGCGGTGTGGTGTCGCTGCTGGGGCTGCGCGGGGCGGGCAAGAGCACGGTGGGGCGGGCCCTCGCGAAGCGCCTGGGGGTGCCCTTCATCGAGCTCGACGCGCGGGTCGAGGAGGCCGCGGGCATGAGCCTCGCGACGCTCTTCGAACTGCACGGCAACGGCTACTACCGCGGGCTCGAGCGCGAGGTGCTCGTGCGCACGCTGGCCGAGGCGCCGCGCGCCGTGGTGGCCGTCGGGGGGGGCGTGGTCACCGACGAGGAGACCTACGCGCTCCTGCGGGCGCGCACGACGACGGTGTGGCTTCGCGCGACGGCCGACGACCACTGGCGGCGCGTGGTGGCGCAGGGCGACGCGCGGCCGATGGCCAACCGGGCCAACGCCATGTCCGAACTGCGCACACTGCTCGACGCCCGCGCGCCGCTGTACGCGAGGGCCCACGCGGTGGTCGAAACCGCTTCGCTCAGCGTGCGAGAGACGGTCGACGCGGTGGCCGCCGCGCTGCCGGGGGCGGGCCTCCGGCGCCGACGATGAAATTCTTTGCAGGCCGGTGCGATAAGGCCCCAGCCGAGGCCCCTGATGCCGTTAAATGATCGTAGCAGTGGCGCATCGGGCTGAAGCGAGACCATGAAGATCCTTGTCGCCGACGACGACCGAACGACCCGGGTGCTCCTGACGCGAACGCTCGTGGCGTGGGGCTACGAGGTCACCTCCGTCGACAACGGCCTCGACGCGCTCGAGGCGGTGCGCGGCGGCCAGTTTCGTGTGGTGCTCTCCGACTGGGAGATGCCCGGCCTCCACGGCCCCGAGCTGTGCGTGCGCGTGCGCGAGATGACCGGTCCGTACGTCTACATCATGCTGCTCACCTCGCACGGCACCTCGTCGCACGTGGTCGAGGGCCTCGAGGCCGGCGCCGACGACTACATCGCCAAGCCCTTCGACCCGCCCGTGCTGCGCGCCCGCCTCACGGTGGCCCGCCGCCACCTCGCCCTGCAAGACGAGCTCGCGTCGAAGAACAGCGAGCTCGCGCGCGCCAACAGCGAGCTCGCCCGCATCGCCACCACCGACCCGCTGCTCGACATCGGCAACCGCAGGAGCTTCGAAGACGCGATCGCGCACGCCCACGGCAGCGCGCGGCGCTCGGGCATGGGCTACGGCGTGGTGCTCGCCGACATCGACCATTTCAAGCGCTTCAACGACCGCCACGGGCACACCTTCGGCGACCACGTGCTCAAGTGCGCGGCGCGCGCGCTCGAGGCCGCGCTGGGCTCGTCGGGGCAGCTCTTTCGCTACGGCGGCGAGGAGCTCATCGCGGTGGCCCCGGAGCAGAACGCCGAGTCGATCGCGGCCCTCAGCGAGCGCCTGCGCGTGGGCGTCGAGCGGATGCACCTCGAGCTCCCGACGGGCACGCTGTCGTCGATCAGCGTGAGCGTCGGCGCCGCGCTCTTCGACCCCACCGAGGCCATCAGCTGCCAGGTGGTGATCGACTTCGCCGACGCCTCGCTCTACCAGGCCAAGAAGCTGGGTCGCAACCGCGTGGTGTGCTGGCCCTTCGACGACGCCCGACCGCCGCAAACGTCGCAGTTTTGAGCGCGCGTGCGACGCGCGCGGCAGCGTGGTAGAGCCGTCGCTCCCCACCGTGCGCCGCATCGCCCCCCTCCTCGTGTTCGCCGCGTCGGCCCTCTCCGCGGGGGCGCTGCCCGCGCAGCCGCGAAGGCGCCCCGCGCCGGCGGTCGCGGTCGTCGACCTCGTGGCGCGCGCTCGCGTGCTCGTCGCCGACGGCCGCGGCGCCGACGCGCTCGCCGCGCTGCAGTCGCTGCCGCCGCGCCGCAGGGGCGCGCCCGACGCGGCCGCGGCGCGGGCCATCGCCACCTTTCAGACCCTCGCGCTGCGCCCCGAGCCCGACTCGCTCCGCGCCCTCGCGCCCTCGGCGCAGCGCGACCTCGACGGCGTCGTGCGGGCGCTCACCCCGTGGCTCGCGGCGCACCCCGACGACGGCCTCGCGGCCCTCTCCCTGGGCCGCGCGCTGCTCGTTCGGGGCGACCTGGAGGGGGCTGCGCGCGCCCTCGACGCCGCCGCCCGCGCCCGCCCGCGGGATCCCGTCGCGTGGAACGACGAGGCCATGGTGCTCGTCGCGCTGCGCAGGCTCCCCGAGGCCGAGCGCTGCCTCGCCGAGGCCACGCGGCTCGCCCCCGACGACGCC
>CANMAT010000056.1 GCA_947494865.1 Deltaproteobacteria bacterium | reverse complement strand
GAACAAGAAATGAGCGACGGGGTCATCGAGCGCTTCGAGGCGCGCACGCCCGACGGGTGGATCCTCGCGATGCGCCGCACCACGGCGTCGGTCGAGGAGGGGCTCACGGCCGCGCGCCCGCGGCGCCCCGTGCTCATCGTGCCCGGCTACGGGATGAACTCGTTCATCTTCGGGTATCACCCCCGCGGCCGCTCGATCGAGGCGCACCTCGCGTGGCGCGGCTTCGAGGTGTGGTCCGTCGACCTGCGCGCGCAGGGTCGCTCCCGCCACGCGCACGGTGTGAAGGCGCTCTTCGGGCTCGAGCAGCTCGCCCTCGTCGACGTGAACGCCGCCATCACGGAGGTGCTCGCCCGCACCCGCACCGGCGCCACACACGTCGACGTGATCGGCGCCTCCCTCGGCGCGGCCCTCATGTTCGGCCACGCGGCGGTCAACCGCGACGATCGCCTCGGGTCGCTCGTGTCGTTCGGCGGACCGCTGCGGTGGGAGCGCGTCCACCCCGCGCTGGCGCTCGCGTTTCGTTCGCCCGCCCTCGCGGGGGCGGTGCCCTTCCGCGGCACGCGCGCCCTCGCCCGCCTCGCGCTGCCCGTGCTCGCGAAGATCCCCGCGCTCCTGTCGGTGTACCTCAACCCGGCCATCACCGACGTGTCGCGCGCCGCTGACCTCGTGCAGACCGTCGAAGACCCCGTGCCACAGGTGAACCGCGAGATCGCCGTGTGGATCCGCGACCGCGACCTCACCCTCCGCGGGGTGAACGTCACGCACGGCGCGTCCACGCTGGTGAACCCGCTGCTCTGCGTGGTCGCGATGGGCGACGGCATCGTGCCGCCGGAGACCGCGCGGGCGCCCTACGACCTCACCGCATCACGCAGCAAGCGCGTGCTCGAGGTCGGCGACGCGAACCTTCGCATCGCCCACGCTGATCTGTTTATTTCGAATGACGCGCACTCGCTGGTCTTCGACCCGGTGGCGCGGTGGCTGGGCGAACAGAGCCCCTAAAGAGCGACGATCAGCGCACGTAGACGGTCGTGGGCTGCTGCTGCACGTACACGGGCTGGGGCTGCACGTACACGGCCTGCGGCTGCTGCTGCACGTACACGGGGCGCTGCTGCACGTACACGGGCTGCGTGCGCACGTAGCCGGGCTGCGAGCGAACGACGCAGGCGCCGAGGCCTGCGGTGGATGCGAGGGCGAAGGTGGCGAGCACGAGGCGAAGAGTGATGCGCATGGTGGAGAGCCTCCGATAGGGGTGGTGAGTGGACACAAGCTGTACCAGCGCCGTGCCTTCGCGCCAAGTACCGCAGGTGATACTACGTGTCGTGGGGGTGTCTCCTTCATGTGCAGTGATGCACCCGGAGGAGAGGTTCTGTGGTACGTACGCGCCCCCTCTATGAGCACCGAGACCAAGGGCGGCGATTTCGCCGCGTTGTTCGAGCAGCAGAAGACCCCCGCGCGCCGCACCAAGGGCTGGGCCGTGGGCCAGCGCGTCGAAGCCGCCGTCGTTCAGATCACCCGCGCGGCGGTCTTCGTCGACCTCGACGAGAAGCGCCAGGCGTGGATCGACCCGGTCGAGCTCCTGGGGCCCAACGGCGTGGTCACCGTGAAGGTGGGCGACGTCATCGCCGCGCACATCGTCGAGGTCGACCCGCGCTCGGGTTCGGTGAAGCTCGGTCGCTCGCTCGGCAAGGCGGGCAACACCGCCGCGCTCGAGCTCGCCCGCAACGAGGGCATCGCCATCGAGGGCAAGGTGGTCACCATCAACAAGGGCGGCGCCGAGGTCGAGCTCGAAGGGGGCATCAAGGCCTTCTGCCCGAACTCGCAGCTCGACAACCGCTACGTGGCCGACCCCAACACCTTTGTGGGCCGCACGCTTCGCTTCCGCGTCACCGAGATCCGTGACGGCGGCAAGAGCGTGGTGCTCTCGCGCCGCGCCGTGGTCGAGGCCGAAGCCCGCGAGGCGCAAGAGCGCATTCTCAAGACCCTCACGCCGGGCACGGTCATCAAGGGCTCGGTGTCGGGCGTGCGCGAGTTCGGCGCCTTCGTCGACCTGGGCGGCGCCGATGGGCTCATCCCCGCCAGCGAGCTCTCGCACGACTCGCACGTGCGCCCGAGCGACGTGGTGAGCCCCGGCGACGTGATCGAGGTGCAGGTGAAGGAGATTCGCCAGCACGAGGGTCAGCCGCGCATCACGCTGTCGCTCAAGGCCCTCGCCGCCGACCCGTGGACGGCCCTCGACGTGGTCGCCCCGCCGGGCCGCGTGGTCGCGGGCACGGTCACCCGCGTGGTCGATTTCGGGGCCTTCGTGCGCATCGCCGCGGGCGTCGAGGGGCTGCTCCACGTGTCGGAGCTCCCGGGCCGCGTCGAGCACCCCTCGAAGGTGCTCGCGCCCGGTCAGGCGATCATGGTGGTGGTGAAGTCGGCCGACGCCGCCGCGCGCAAGATCTCGCTCGTTCCCGCGCCCGAAGGGGCCGCCGCGGGGAGCGCCGCGCATGCCGCCTCGGTGGTGCCTGGCGCTATCGTGAAGGCCGTCGTCGACCGCATCGAGTCGTACGGCGTCTTCGTTCAGATCGAGGGCACGCGGGGTCGCGCCGGCCGCGGGCTCATCCCCAACTCCGACCTCGGCACGCCGCGCGGGTCCGACGTGCGCAAGCACTTCGCCGAGGGTGCCACGCTCATGGCCAAGGTGGTCGAGATCGGCGATGGGCGCCTTCGCATGTCGATCCGCGCCATCAAAGACGACGAAGAGCGCGCGGCCTACGAGGGGTACCAGAGCAAGGCCACGGGCGGCACCGCCCGCATGGGCACGCTCGGCGACCTCATGAAGATCAAGCTCAAGAAGTAACTCCCTCATCCCCTACGCGGGCTGCCTCTCGCGGCCTCGCGCGAGACCACACACCCCATGTGCGGAATCAGCGGCTACCTCGCCAACGACCCGGCTGCGACGCCCGCGGCCTCGGTGGTGCGGCGCATCAACGACGCCATCGCGCACCGCGGCCCCGACGCCGAGGGCGCGTGGGCGAGCGGCCCCTGCGTGCTCGGACATCGACGCCTGTCGATCATCGACCTGTCGCCCGACGGGCGGCAGCCGCTGCTCAACGAGGACGAGACCGTCGGCGTGGTGGTCAACGGCGAGATCTACAACTTCGAAGCGCTGCGCGACGAGCTCATCGCGAAGGGGCACACCTTTCGCTCGCGCTCCGACAGCGAGGTCGTGGTTCACCTCTACGAAGAGCTGGGCGAGGCCTGCGTCGCGCGCCTCGACGGCATGTTCGCCCTCGCCCTGTGGGACGCGAAGCGGCAGCGGCTCCTCCTCGCGCGCGACCGCTCGGGCAAGAAGCCGCTCTACTACCGCGTGACGCGCGACGGCGTGGCCTTCGCGTCGGAGGTGCACGCGCTCGTCACGGGCCTCGACGGCGAGCGCCCCGCGGTCGACCTCGCGGGCGTCGACGAGTACCTCACGCTCGGCTATGTGGCCGCGCCGTACACCGTCTACCAGAACGTGTTCAAGCTCCGCGCGGCGCACTACCAGGTGCTCACGCCGGGCCGCGTGCACGAGGCCGAGCGCTACTGGCGCCTCGTGCGCCACCCGACCCTGAGCGGCTCGGAAGACGACCTCGTGCGCGAGCTCAAGCGCCTGCTCACGGCGGCGGTGAAGCGGCGCATGGTGTCCGACGTGCCGCTCGGCGCGTTTCTGTCGGGCGGGGTCGACTCATCGACCATCGTGGCGCTCATGGCGCAGCTCTCCACGCGCCCCGTGAAGACCTTCTCCATCGGCTTTAAACAAGCCGCTTACAGCGAGGTGAAGTACGCGCGCATGGTGGCCGAGCGCTACGGCACCGAGCACCACGAGCTCGAGGTGAGCGCCGACATGGCCAGCGTGGTGCACGACATCACGCGGCACCACGGCGAGCCCTTCGCCGACTCGAGCTCGGTGGCCACCTGGTACCTCGCCAAGATGACGCGCGAGCATGTGACCGTGTCGCTCTCGGGCGACGCGGGCGACGAGAACTTCGCGGGCTACAAGCGCTACAACAACGCGCGCTGGGGGCACCTCTACGATGCCCTCCCTGCGGGCGCGAAGGGCGCGTTTCAGGGCGCGCTCACGGGCTTCGGCCGGGCGCTCTACCCCTCGTTCGGCCGCTTCGCCGAGACCATGCACATGGGCGAGGCCGCGCGCTACCTGCGCCTCGTGAGCCAGTTTACGCCCGAGCGCAAGCGCGACCTCTGCGCCCCCGCGCTGCGCGCCGCCGCGAGCGACCGCGCCGAGCGCCGCTTCGCCGAGGTGCTCGCCGAGAGCGACGGGCGCTACGCCATGGCGCGGCTCCTCGACCTCGACATCGCCACGTACCTCACCGACGACATCAACGCGAAGGTCGACATCGCCTCGATGGCCCACGCCCTCGAGGTGCGCTGCCCGCTGCTCGACACGTCGGTGATCGAGTTCGCGGGGCGCCTGCCGTCGCACCTTCTCATGCGGGTGCGCGGCAAGTACCTGTTGCGCAAGGCCGCCGGCGACCTGCTCCCCTACCAGGTGCTGCACCGGCCGAAGATGGGCTTCGGCATTCCGCTCGATCACTGGCTGCGCAACGACCTTCGCGAGGTCGTGCGCGACACGCTGCTCGACCGCACCGCCCGCGAGCGCGGCATGCTCGACCCGGCGGCCGTCGAGAAGCTCGTGGCCTCGCTCGACGGTTCGAACCCCGAGACCTACCAGGTGTGGTCGCTCTTGATGTTGGAGCTGTGGTTTCGCGAGTTCGTCGACGGGCCGCCCACGCAGCCCGCTGCGTAGCGGTCAGAAGGGCGAGAGGATCTCGGCCGGGGCCACGGGGAGCGCCTCGGTGGTGAGGTCTTTGAGGGCTTTGGTGGCGAGGGGGTGATTCTTGCCCACGAGCACGATCCAGACGCCGAGCACGGCGAGGGCCTCGGGGGCCATGCGGTCGTACGGCGGGGCGAGCTGGTCGCGCACGGCGTTGACCTCGGCGACGGAGATGCGATGCGTGGCGCCGGCGTACACGAGGGCGAAGCCGTGGCGCGCGCCGAGGTCGAGGTAGCCGCCCACGCGCACGCGGTTGGGCATGCCCGTGTGCGAAGCCATCGCGCGGTACACCGCCTCCGGGAACATCAGAAAGTCGAGCTCGTGGTCGAACTTGTTGCCGTGGCAGCGAAGATCAACCTTGTGCACCTGTACGGCGTCGGGGGTGGTGACGCGCGCGAGGTCGTCGAAGAGGGCGTCGAGGTCGGTGACGTGCTCGAGCACGGCGCGCGAGATCACCAGGTCATAGCGCCCCTCAGCGGCGCGCAGCGAGGCGCGGTCGGGGTGCATGCGAACGTCGCGCAGGAGGTCTTTGGCGCGAGGAAACCCGCCGGGCTCGCCGTCGCGCTCCATGAGGGGCTCGTAGATGCCGCGGAGGTATCGCTCGTCGCGCGAGGTGATGTCGAAGGCGTCGAAGCCCTCGACGAGGCGCGCCCCGCGGAGCCTCGCGAGGAGCGCCACGGAGCGCGTGTCGCCGGGCCCCAGCTCGAGCACGCGGCGGCCGCGGAAGAGCGATCGCGCGTCGGGCACGAGGCCCGTGTGCGTGGCGATCTGCTCGTAGTCGGACACCACGCCGTGAAAGTAGTCGACGGCGCGAGGGCCCTCGTGCGCGCCACCGCGGCCCGACACGTTGCCGAGGCGCAACAAGGCGTTGGCGACCCGGGGCGCGCGACGGAACACGAGGTTTCGACTGGCGTGGAAGGTCGCCGAAGGGATCGCCCAGAGAAGCTTGGAGGGTCTCATCGCGCGGAGCGGCGGAATCTAGTCTCGGCCAAAGGAGCGGGTCAACGTCTCGTCACGCGTCGGGAGACAAAGGTTGCCGCGTGCGACCGCGGCCTGATGCCCGATACCGTCACGGTGCGGCGCCGCGGCGCGGGTTGAACGCGCTGCGTCACCTGGGCGATGAGTTGTGATAGCGTCCGCGGCCCTGACGCCGGAGGGGGTTGTGATCGATCCCTCGAAAGACGGCGCGCGTGAGACCTCAATGACCGACGGACGCAACGACACGATGCGGGTGGCGCGTGGGCCGCGCGCGAAGCGCACGGTGGCCCTCACCGGCGCCGACGCCTTTCTGGGGAGGAACCTCATCGGGCTCCTCGAAGACGATGACCGCGTGGGGCGCATCGTGGCCTTCGATGTGAAGAACCCGCCCTCCGCAGGGCGCAAGACGCGCTTCTACAAGGTCGACCTCACGCAGCCGTCGGTCGACGCGCGCATCGCCGAGGTGCTCGCCGCCGAAGACGTCGACACCTTCTTGCACCTCGCGTTTCTGTCGTCGCCCACACACGCCAGCGCGTGGGCGCACGAGCTCGAGAGCGTGGGCACCATGCACGTGCTCAACGCCTGCCGCGAGCGGCCCGTGCGCAAGTTCGCGCTGTGGTCGCAGACGATTCTCTACGGCGCCGCGCCGTCGAACCCGAACTTTCTCACCGAGGCGCACCCGCTCAAGGGGCAGACCGAGAGCCGGTTTCTCAACGACAAGATCGAGGCCGAGCAGGTGGTCGCGCGCTTCGCCCGGCAGATGCCCGGCACCGTGGTCACCGTGCTGCGCGTGGCGCCCATTCTCGGGCCTACCGTAGACAACTACCTCACGCACTACCTCGGGCGGCGCCTCGTGCCCACGCTCCTGGGCTTCGATCCGCTGATGCAGTTCACCCACGAGGTCGACGCGCTCGCGGCCTTCAAGCTCGCGGTGATGCGCGACGCGCCCGGCGTGTTCAACATCGCCAGCGAGGGGGTGCTCCCCCTCTCGACGGTGATCAAGCTCGCGGGCCGCATGGCCCTCCCGTTGGCGCACCCGCTGGCCTATCCGCTGGCGCGCGCCCTGTGGGCCGCGCAGCTCAGCGAGGCGCCGTGGATGTTCCTCGATTATCTCCGGTGGGTCTGCGTGGCCGACACCGAGCTCGCGCAGCGCGAGCTCAAGTGGCGCCCTGCGTTTACCACCCGCGAGGCGGTGCTCGACCACGGCGGGGCGCAGAGCCTCCGCGACGCCCACCTCATGCGCGCGTCGTCGCACCTCTGAGCGAGAAGGAGAGCGGTTCTCATGGCCAGGCGAGTTCTCGGCGACGACCCCTTCGCAAGCAGCATCCCCGAAGGGGCCTCCGCGCCCGAAGAGAAGGCGAAGACCGACGCGCCCAAGAAGCGCTCGATCCCCCCGAAGGCGCGCAAGTCGGTGCCCCCCAAGGCGCCGCGCAAATCCAAGGCCCCACCGCCGCAGGCCGACGAGCCCGTCGCGCGCGTGGCCCCTCCCCCGGCGCCCCTTCCGGTGATCGAGGTCCCTTCACTGAGCGACGTGCCCTCGCCCGTCGACGAGCCCGTCGAGGAGACCGTCGGCGCCGCCGATCTTCCGCCCGAGGCGCCCGCTGCCGAAGAGCGCGCGGCGCCCACCGACGCGCCCCGCGCGGCCGACGGCGAAGAGAGCCTCGAGGACACCATTCGCGCCCTCGAGGCGCGCCTCGACAAGCTCCTCGAAGGCTCGCGCGAGCAGGCCCAGCCCATTCTCGACCGGGTGAGCGACAAGCTCCGCGCGGTGGCCAGCGCGCCCGCCGCGCGCGGTGACGGGGCCAGCGAGGCGCGCGACGAGGCGGCACCCTACGACGTGGCGAGAGACCTCTTCGCGAGCCAGTATTACCTCCGTCAGTGGGGGCGCGTGGCCATGCGCGACCGATCGGAAGAGGTCGACGAGTTCGGCTTCGACCCGAGCTACGACGCGCGCTGGCGGCCCTTCTTCGATTTTCTCTACGAGCGGTGGTGGCGCGTCGACGTCGAGGGCATCGAGAACGTGCCCGCCGAAGGGCGCGTGGCGCTCGTGGCCAACCACTCGGGGGCCGTCCCGTACGACGGCATCATGCTGGCCGCCGCCATGCGGAGGGAGCACCCCTCGGCGCGTCCGCTCCGCTGGCTCGCCGAAGATTTTGTGTCGCACCTGCCCTTCATGGGCGCCTACCTCACGCGCCTCGGCGCCGTGCGCGCGTGTCAGGAGAACGCCGAGCGACTGCTTCGCAAGGAGTCGTGCGTAGCGATGTTTCCCGAGGGCGTGAAGGGCGTTTCGAAGCTCTTCCGAGACCGCTACAAGCTCCAGCGCTTCGGGCGCGGCGGGCACATCAAGCTCGCGATTCGCACCCGCACGCCGCTCGTTCCTGTGTCCATCGTGGGCGCCGAAGAGACGCACCCGCTCATCGCGCCGAGCGGCGTGGTGGCGCGCATGCTGGGCGTGCCGTACGTGCCCATTACGCCTACCTTTCCGCTCCTGGGCGCGGCGGGCCTCGTGCCCCTGCCCTCGAAGTGGCGCATCGTGTTCGGTGAGCCGATGCCCATGGACGCGTACGGGCCCGACGCCGCCGACGACGAGGTGCTCGTAGGGCGCCTCAACGAGAAGCTCCGCGGCACCATTCAAGACACGCTCGACCGCGCGCTGCGCCAGCGGCGCTCGGTGTTCTCGGGATAGGCGCGCACCCGGTTCCGCGGAGGTCGGTTGTGAATCTCATCGCGCGGCACGGCAACAGAGCGCGGCGCGCGGCAGGTGAGCACGCGTGCGTGTGCGGTGTGGGAGGTTCTCGAATGAAGACATGGATGTCTCTTGTGGTGCTGTGCGGCGTCGCCAACACAGCCGCGTGCTGTTCGACATCGGGCTCCTCGCAGGGCGACGCGGCGCTCGACCAGGCCGTGACCGCCGACGCGGCCGACAGCGGCTCAACCGACAACGGCTCAACCGACAACGGCTCAACCGACAACGGCTCAACCGACAACGGCCCCGACGTGACCCCCGATGCCGTGAGTGACGCGGGCGACGCCTCCGATGCGGGAGACGGGGCGATCGCGCCGCCGATGCGCTGCCCGGCCTGTACGGGCACCGGCTGCGCGATCGTCGAGGTGACCACGGGGTCGCGGTTCTCGTGCGCGCGGCGCGCGTCGGGGGCCGTGCTCTGCTGGGGCGACAACACGCTGGGCGAGCTGGGCGACGGCACGCGCATCGCGTCGTCGCGCCCCGTCGAGGTGCTCGGCGTGTGCGACGCGGTCGACCTCGAAGCGGGCTCGGGCACCGCGTGCGCGCGCCGCCGCTCGGGCCAGGTGTCGTGCTGGGGCTCCAACGCCTCGGGCACGCTGGGCGCGGGCATCCCCTTCGCGACGCTGGCCTCTTCGAACGCCCCGCGCGACGCGATGGGGCTCGGCGACGCGACGGCGCTCGCGGGCGGCGCGGGCTTCTTCTGCGCGGTGCGCGTCGGCGGCGCGGTGGTGTGTTGGGGCGCCAACGGCGCGGGCCAGCTCGGCGGCGCTGCGGCGGGCACGGAGAGCCCCACGCCGGTCGCGCTCCCGGGCGTCGTCGACGCGACGGCGGTGGCCACCTCGCAGTTCGGCTGCGCCCTGCGCGCGGGCGGCGGCGTCGTGTGCTGGGGCCGCAACCTCAGCGGGCGCCTCGGCTCCGGCGCGCTGACCGACAACCCGATGCCGACGCCCGTGTCGGGCCTCGCGGGCGCGACGGGCATCGCCATCGGCGTGTGGCACGCGTGTGCGCTGCGCTCCGACGACACGCTCGCGTGCTGGGGCGACAACGCGCTCGGCACCCTCGCGGCGCCGCCCACGGCGACACCGACGGCGTCGGCCGCGCCGGTGGCGGGCGTCACCAACGTGCAGCAGGTGGTGGTGGGCTACCGGCACACCTGCGCGCTGCTGCGCGACCGCACGGTGGTGTGCTGGGGCAAGAACAGCCTCGGCGAGCTGGGCCGCGGGGCGGCGTCTCCCTGCGAGGCCGCGCCGGCGCCCGTCATGGGCCTGAGCGACGTGGCGCAGATTACCGCGCACAGCCCCAACGACGGGGCCGTCGAGGGCGGCCACACCTGCGCGCTCCGCCGCGACGGCGCGGTGCTCTGCTGGGGCAAGAACGACCTCGGCCAGCTCGGCGACGGCACCACCATGACGCGCGCCGCGCCCGTCACCGTCACGTTCTGACAGCGCGCGCCGTCGTGGCGCCGGGCGACGTTCGATCGCGCGCCTACAGCGTGACGAAGCCCGTCGGGAGCCGCGCCACGATGGCGAGGAGCGCCGCCCGGTCGATGCGCGCGCTGGGCGCGTCGGCGTGTTCGGCGAGGTGCCACTCGTCGCTGAGCGGCGTGTAGCGCAGCCCGATCTGTGCGCACGCCGCGTCGAGGGCCGCGCGGGTGAAGATGCTCACGTGGCCGTTGCGCGGGCTGATGTACCACCACGACGCGCGAACGACCTCGATGTCGGGCGGCGTCACCATCGTCGAGAAGAGCATGACCCCGCCCGGGAGCATGAGGTCGCGCATGGCGGCGAGCGTCTCGACGGGCCGCGTGACGTGCTCGATCACCTCGCTCGAGAACACCACGTCGTAGCGCCCGACGGGGCGCGCGGCGAAGGCGTGCTCGCGCGAGAAGGGGTCGAAGCTCCGCGTGACGGCGGCGTCGCCGAGGAGCGCGGCGAGCGCGCCGGAGCCCGCCCCGTAGTCGAGCACGCGCGGCGGCGCGCCGAAGCGACACGCCTCGGAGAAAACCTGTCGCAAGAGGCGCGCGTTGCCCTGGGGCCTGATGTCGAGATAGAGCGGGTCTACCTGGGCGTAGCCTTCGTTGTAGATCTCGCGACGAAAATCCTCATCGGAGAAGCCGTCGCACCACGCGGTGAACACGAAGCCGCACGCGCCGCAGCGGTAATAGGTGACGAGGGTGCCCGTGGGCGGCAGCACGAGGCCCATGGGCTCGCAGCAGCTCTTGGCCGCGTCGACGGTGTCGAACACTGGCGCCTCGGCGCGGCAGATCTTGCACCGCGTCGCGGGTTCGAGGGGAGCCGTCGGCATCGCGGTATCGTTATCAGCCTGCGACCGCGAGCGAAAGCGATCGGTGCGCTGGGGGGAGGCGGAGGGTGGGGCTTCGCGGCGGTCAGGCGGGCTTGTCGGTCTTTCGCGGGCGGCGATCGGGGCGCACGAGTCAGGTGTGCAGCTCGCCGAGGTCGGGCAAGGCGATCGCGGGGTCGCGGCGCGTGGCGTCGCGAAAGGCGCCAAACACCAGCGCGATGAGGTGCACCACGCGGCCGTCT
>CANMAT010000055.1 GCA_947494865.1 Deltaproteobacteria bacterium | reverse complement strand
GGGGGTCATTGAGCACGAGCACCTGATCGCGCACGCGCTCGAGGAGCTGCGTCACGTAGAGGTACGTGCTGTCGAAGGGCGGATCCGTGCGCACGAAGAACGCGTCGACGCTGCGCAGGTCGGTGAGCACCGCAGGTCCCACGGTCGCGTGCGCGGGCGGCGCGACGCGGTCGACCCTCGTAGGCGAGAGGCGCGCGTACACAGTGCCCTCGGCGGCCATGAGGTCGCTCGGGCCGAGCGAGAACACCTCGTGCCCGCGGGCCTGGGCCTCGAGCATGAGGGCGAAGGTGGTGTCCTTGTCGATGAGCACGCGCTCGATCGGGTCCATGAGAAATGCGATGCGCATCTTCGGAGCTCCTTGAGGGCGCGTACTTTAGCTACCCTCCCCCGATCATGGAACCCCGCAGTACATCCCGCTGGGCCACCGCGGGCGTCGGCGCGCTCGCCCTCGCACTCGCATCGCCCTCGTGGGCCTTCTACCGCCCGACGCTGGAGTTTCGCCGCCACGCCGTCGCGGCCGACAACACCGACGCCTCGCGCGCGGGCGACCAGGTGCTGCGCGCCGGCGGCAACGCGGTCGACGCAGCCGTCGCCACGGCCCTCGCGCTCGGCGTCGCCTCGCCCGCCTCGAGCGGCTTCGGCGGCGGCGGCCTCGCGATCATCTGCCGGCCCAACACACCCTGCGTCTTCGTCGATTTCCGCGAGACGGCACCCGCCGCGCTCACCGCGGAGATGCTCGCACACGCGCCCGACCCGCAGCGCGCGAGCCACGTCGGCGGCCTCGCGGTGGCCGTGCCGGGCGAGCCCGCGGGCCTCGCGTACCTCGTGCGACGCTACGGGCGCCTCTCCCTCGCCCGCGACGCGGCCCCGGCGGTCGCGCTCGCCCGCAACGGCTTCGCTGTAGCACCCTACGTGGCCGACCGCGCCCGCGACAACGCCCGCGACCTCGCCCTCGACGCGCACCTCGCGAGCGCGTGGCTCCCCGGCGGAATCCCCATCGCCGCGGGCGTTCGGGTCGCACGTCCGCTCCTCGCGGCCACCCTCGCCCGCTACGGCCGCGAGGGCGACCGCTTCGTGCAGGGCGACTTCGCGCGCCTTTACGCCGAGGCCGCGCGCGCGCGCGGGGGTGTGATCACGGCGGCCGACATCGCCGCCTACCGCCCCGTGGAGCGCCCCGTGCTCTCGCGCGCCCTCGGGTCGCGCACCGTCGTGACCGCGTCGTACCCGAGCGCCGGGGGACTGGTGATGTTGCAGGCCCTCGCGATGCTCGAAGGCGCGCCCGCGGAGCGCACGCGCCCGGGCTCGAGCGCGTACCTCCACCTGCTCGCCGAGTCGTGGCGACAGGGATTCGACGACCGCGCGCGCTACATCGGCGACCCCGACAACGTCGGCGTGGTGCGGCCCGACGCTCTGCTCGATCCCGCACGCATGCAGCGGCGACGCGCGCGCATCGACCCCGACCGCGCGAGCGCCGTCGCGCCCGACGAGCCGCCGCGCGATCACGGCACCACGCACCTCTGCGCGGTCGACGCCGACGGCACGGTCGTGTCGCTCACCACCACGGTGAACGAGCCCTTCGGCGCGCGCGTCTCGGCGGCCTCGCTCGACGTGATCTTGAACGACGAGGTCGACGACTTCAGCCTCGGCGGCGGAAGCTCCTACGGGCTCGCGGCGAGCCGCCCCAACGCGCTCACGCCGGGGCGACGCCCCGTGTCGTCGATGACGCCCACCATCGTGCTCGAGAACGGGCGCCCCGTCGGGTGCGTCGGGGCGGCAGGCGGACCGCGCATCACCACGGCGACCACGCAGGTGCTGCTCAACCTCTTCGTCCACAACATGGATCCTGAGGCCGCCGTGAGCGCCCCGCGGGTGCACCACCAGGGGGCGCCGCTCGAGCTCAGGGTCGAGCGCGAGGTGCCCGAAGACGTGCGCGCCGCGCTGCGAGCCCGCGGACACACCGTCGTCGAGGTCGAGGGCCTCGCCGTAGCCCAGGCCCTGGTGGTGCGAGGCGAAGGGGCCGCGCGCCGCGTGCTCGCGGCGAGCGACCCGCGCAAGGGGGCGCTCCCTGCGGGGCTCTAACACGCACGCGATGAGCACACGTCACGGGATTTATCAAGCTTCGAAAAGCCGAAGGCCGACGCGAGGCCCCAATGTTGGGTTCGTTCGTCGGCCTTCAACCGATCGGGCTGAGCGGGGGGTAACCTTACGGTTACTCCTCCGAGTCGCTGGACGTGGTGGTGGCCACGGGGGCAGCGGGGGCCTTCTTCGCGCGGGGCTTCTTCGCGACGGGGGCCTTCTTCGCAGGGGCCTTCTTCGCGGCGGGCTTCTTCGCGGCCGCCTTCTTCGCGGGGGCCTTCTTCGCGGCGGGCTTCTTCGCGGCCGGCTTCTTGGCCTTGGGGGCCGCCTTCTTCGCAGTCTTCTTCGCAGTCGCCATGGTGTACCTCCACCTCGGTAATGAGGTTGTCTAACACGTAATGTATCGTCGTTTAGCTTGGTGTCAAGCACCTCAAGCTATGGCGAAGTACGTTCCCATGCGGTTTTTATTTGGTTGACGAGTGGCAAATCCTTTCTCTACGGTCTTCCGCCCTATGAGTGACCAGGGCAAGGGGCAGCGGGCCGCGCGCGCTTTCGCAATGTTTTTGCTGGGTTCTGTCAGCATCGCCGCGTGTCATCCGACGCGCGCGGAGTACGACGAGGTCCAGAGGCAGAAGGCAGAGCTCCAGCGGCAGCTCAGCGAGACCTCGGCTGAGCGCACGCGCCTTCAAGGCGAGCTCGATGGGCTCTCCACCCGCGCGAGCGAGCTCGAGCATCGCCTCGGGGAGTCAACGGGCGACCGCGAGCGCCTCCAGCGCGAGGGCGCGCAGACCCAGAGCGAGCTCGAAGCAGCCCGCGCCCGCGAGGCCGAGCTGCGCCGCCGCCAGCAGCAGCAAGAGGCGCGGCTCTCGGTGTTTCGCAACATGCTCGAGCAGTTTCGCTCGATGATCTCCGCGGGCCAGCTTCGCGTGCGCGTGGTGCGTGGGCGCATGGTCATCGAGCTGCCGGCGGGCATTCTGTTCGACTCGGGGCGCGCGGAGCTCAAGCCCGAGGGCCAGCAGGTGCTCCGCCAGGTGGCCTCGGTGCTCGCGCAGATCCGCGGGCGCGACTTCCTCGTGGCGGGTCACACCGACAACCAGCGCATCACCCGCGGCGGGCGCTACGAAGACAACTGGGACCTTTCCACGGCCCGCTCGGCCACGGTGGTGCGCTTCCTCGCGGCCAACCAGGTCCCCACCGATCACCTCGGCGCGGCGGGGTACGCGGAGTTTCAGCCCGCCCGAGAGAACGACACCGACGAGAACCGCGCCCAGAACCGCCGCGTGGAGATCGTGCTCATGCCCAACATCGAAGAGCTCCCCGACCTCTCGTCGCTCGACGGCACGCCGGCGCAGCCCTCGCACACGCCCCCCGCGGCGCCCGCCCCCGCGCACTGACGCTCCGCCCGAATTACCTCGCCTCGTCTCCGCCCTCGCCCTCCACGAACAGCGTCCGCGGGCTCAGACCGCGAAGACACGCACCAGACGCCTAGTTCCAACGGCATCTGGCGACGCCCTCCAACAATGAACCGCGGCTCAGTTCGCAATTGACCTCCGGCACGGTCTTGACTAGAGTCCGGCGGCTCCCGGGGCCTATGCCCCGTTGGAGGACGATGTATCGGCAACACCCTGGCCTACAGGGAGTTTTCCCATATCAGACATGAGGGCCTTCATCGGATTCAACACCGATGAGCGTCACCTCACCCCGTGAGGAGTCTCCGCCGCGCCAGTAGGGGCGACGACGGTGTTCTCCACCCAATACAAAAGGGCGGTCACGGGGAATGAGAGCAGTTTCTTCTGCGTTGCGCAGGCACCTCGGGCGGAGCCCCGTCGCGGAGTCTGCAACAGCATCGGAGCCCTTGTCTGTACAGTAAGACAGGGGCACCACTGTCGTCACGCGAAGGAAAGGCCGTTCAACCCCGAAAGGGAGCTGGAGTTACGATGCAACAGGCACGAAGCGTCTCCGAGTTCAGGGTCGGCGACAAGGCTGTTTATCCCGCGCAGGGTGTGGCCGAGGTCGTCAGCATCGAGGAGAGGGACATCGCGGGCTCCAGGCAGCGCTTCTATGTTCTTCGCATCCTCGACTCGGACCGCAGGATCATGGTCCCGGTGAAGAACGCCGAGAGCGTCGGCCTCCGCTGCGTCATCTGCGAGGAGGAGATCCGAGAGATCTTCGAAATCCTCCGCGAGCGTACGGTGGCCTTCGACAATCAGACCTGGAACCGCCGCTACCGCGGCTTCATGGACAAGATCAAGACCGGCAGCATCTACGATGTGGCCGAGGTGCTTCGCGACCTCTACCGCCTCAAGGCCGAGAAGTCGCTCTCGTTCGGCGAGCGCCGCATGCTCGACAACGCCCGCACCCTCGTCGTGAAAGAGCTCGCCATCGCCCTCGCCCGCACGGAAGACTCCGTGCGCGAAGAGATCGAAGCGATCTTCTCGACGAACTGACCGCCCCGCCCCTCGCCCTCGCCCTCGCACCGCTTCCTCACAGCTCGACGCGCCCTCATTGCGCGATGGTGTAGCGGTTCCTCTCGCGGGAACCGGTACACCCCGTGATAGAGTCCGCCCCGCGTGTGGACCGCCTGCGGGCGTCGATCCTCGCGACCACTTCCAACGACACACACATCTTCACGACAGAGTCCCAATGGCGGGAAACCAGATCGTCATCAACGTTGACATCGGCGAGACACGGGTCGCCATCATCGAGAACGGCATCGTCGCCGAGCTCCACATCGAACGTCGAGGCGACCGCAGCGTCGTCGGCGACGTGTACCTCGGCAAGGTCACGCGCGTGCTCCCGGGCATGAACGCCGCGTTCGTCGACCTGGGCCTCGACCGCGCAGCGTTCCTCCACGTCGACGACGCGCTCCCCGACGAGGAGTTTCGCGCGGCCATGCTCGGCGACGACGACGAGGAGCCCGCGGAGGTCGCCCCCGTCGTCGACGCGGAAGACAACGCTTCGAGCGAGCCAGAGATCCCTGGCGACGAAGACATCATCGCCCCGAAGCCCGAGGCGAAGGCACCCGCGAAGACCGCCCACGCCCACCCCCACGCGCACCGCCCGCAGGCGTCGAAAGACCGCAAGCCCGGCGGCGGCAGCGGGGGCAACAACGGCGGCCGTCCGCAGCGCGACGCCCGCGGGCAGAAGCCCATTCGCGACGTGCTCCGCGAGGGCCAGGAGATCGTGGTGCAGGTCTCCAAGGGGCCCATCAGCACGAAGGGGGCGCGCGTCACCTCGCACGTGTCGCTGCCCGGTCGGTACGTGGTCTACATGCCCACCGTCGATCACATGGGGGTCTCGAAGCGCATCGGCAACGAGAAGGAGCGGCGGCGCCTCCGCGAGGTGATCGACTCGCTCAAGCCCGAGAAGGGCGGGCTCATCGTGCGCACGCTCTCCGAGGGGCTCACGAAGAAGCAGCTCAAGACCGACGTCGCGTACCTCGTTCACCTCTGGGCCGACATCTGCCGCAAGCGCGAGGGCGCGCGGGCCCCGGCCCTGCTCTACTCCGAGCTCGACGTGGTGCTGCGCACGGTGCGCGACATCTTCGGGCCCGAGGTCGACAAGATCATCATCGACGACAAAGACGCCCACGGGCGCCTCGTGCGCTTCGTCGAGCAGTTTATGCCCGACCGCAAAGACGACGTGGAGCTCTACACGGGTCACGAGCCCGTGTTCGACGCGTACGGCATCGAAGATGAGATCGGCCGCGCCCTCTCGCGCAAGGTGCCGCTCAAGTCGGGCGGGTACCTCATCATCGATCAGGCCGAGGCCCTCACGGCCATCGACGTGAACACCGGGCGCTTCGTCGGCAAGCGCGATGTCGAAGAGACCGTGACGGCCACCAACATGGAGGCCGTCGCCGAGATCGCGTATCAGCTCCGGCTGCGCAACCTCGGCGGGCTCATCGTGCTCGACTTCATCGACATGGACCGGCCGCAGAACCGCGACCGCGTCGACAAGGCCCTCGCCGAGGCGCTGAAGAACGACAAGGCCAAGACCACAACGGTGCGCATCTCCGAGCTGGGGCTCGTCGAGATGACGCGCAAGCGCACGCGCGAGAGCCTCGGCCGCACGCTCTTCGAACCGTGCTTCTACTGCGACGGCACCGGGCAGACCTCGTCGCGGCTCACCGTCGCGTACGAGATTCTCCGGCAGATTCGCCGCGAGAAGGACGACCTCAAGGGGTACTTCATCGTGGTGAACGCCCACCCCGCGGTGGTCGACACGCTCAAGAATGAGATCCGACAGGACCTCGACGAGGCCCAGCGGCGCTACATGCGCGAGATCCGCGTGCAGTCGCGGCCCGAGTACCACATCGAACAGTTCGATCTCGCCGGCTCGTAGAGAGGTGCCATGAGCGACGACAAGCGCCGCGTAGAGGAGCGCGTCACGATCAACCAGGAGTTCGAGTCGTTCGATGCCTTCATCGACGAGTACGTGACCAACCTGTCGCGCTCCGGCGCCTTCATCAAGACGAAGTCACCGCTGCCCGTGGGCACCAAGGTGAACCTTCACTTTACGGTGCTCCACGAAGACATGGAGACCGTCGAGGGCGTCGGCGAGGTGGTGCGCTCGCAGAACGACCCGCCCGGCGTCGGCGTGGTGTTCACCGAGCTCACCCCCGAGTCGGCGGCCGTGATCGAGCGGCTCCTCGCGCGCCGCGGGGCGGGCTGAGCGAGACTCGCACATGGGCATCTTCGACCGACTCACCGAAGGCATGCGCACGGCCCTCGACCGCCCCGGAGCGGCCCCCGCGGGCGCGTCGCTCTCGGAGCGCGTGGGGCTGCGCGCGTGGTCCGATGAGAACCTCCGCAACGAGCTCGAGCGGCGACGGCGCGCGCGCGGCCGCAGCGCCAACGGGCGCCCCGCGGCCGACGACGAGCTCACGGCGGTCTCGTCGGCGCGTCGCGAGCGCATGCGCGACCGCTCGATCGCAAAGTGCTTCGCGCTCCTCGAGCTGCCCGCGGGCTCGTCGCGGCTCGAGGTGCAGCGCGCGTTTCGCTCCCTGCTGCGGCAGTATCACCCCGACCGATACCTCGGCGACGCAGAGCAGCACGCCTCGGCGATCGCCCTCGTCACGAGCATCATCGACGCCTACCTGACCGTGCTCGCCCACTTCGACCGCCGCTGAGCGGAAGCTCGAGAAGGAGCCTCCGCCGCCGTCACTCGGCGCGGAGGTACTGCTTCTGCACGAGCTTCACGAGAAGCTCCCAGGTCTCGAGGTCGGAGAGCCGCGAGCGGTCGAGGAGCGTGTCGACGCGCCCCGTGTTCCACGCGAGCTGAAAGAGCGTGAGCTCCTTCTCGGCGAGGTCTTTGAGCGGGGGCGTGAGGGGCTGCGGCACCGCGAGCCGCGCGGTGAGCGGCGGCAGCTGCGGCGAGATGCGGCGCACCTCGTCGAGGTGACGCATGCCCTCCATCAAGATGGCCTCGGTCGAGAGGTTGAGCTCCTCGGCGAACTCGCGCTCGTCGGGGCCCTGCATCTCGAAGGTGCCCGTCTCCCACGTGAGAAGACGGTAGATGCTCTTGAGCGGCACGAGCTCGGTGTTCTCGTTGATGCTCGCGAACGCGATCTGACCCTTGCGAAGGTACAAGCGCCCCACGTCGTCGTCGTGGTTGACCACGAGCACGCCGCTCTTCTTGCTCGTGGCAAAGAGCTGCAGAAGGTCCACGAGGGGCATCTCGTCGATGGAACCTGTCATCGCCTTCACGGCGGTCGAGCGCGTCGCGACGTTCTGCATCTTCGCGCGCGCCTCGGCCTCGTGCGCGACGGAGGCGCCCGTCGGCGCGTCGATGAGGGCCACGCGCACGATGCTCGTGCCCACGAGCACGCGGTCGCCCTCCTTCAAGCGGGCGCGCTTGATCTTCTCGCCGTTGACGAAGGTGCCGTTGGTGCTCCCCAGGTCTTCGATGATGAGGGCGTCGTTGTTCCAACTGATCTTCGCGTGCTTGCGCGACACCATGTCTTCAACAAGCACAACATCGAGTTCGTTCGAGCGCCCGATGAAGATCTCGCGGTCGGCGGCGATGGGGAACTCGCCACCCTGGTACTTGCCCGAGATGAAGCGCAGCGCGAACTGCTTCTTCGGGGCTTCCTGAGACAACGCCATGAGAAGTTGCGCGCATCGTAATGATCACCGCGCTTCGGGGTCAAGAAATGCCCTTCGATCACGCGCGTTCGTTGCGTTGACAACGCCCGGCCACCGAGAGTAGGTTCCGCGCCCCTTCGCACTCGATGCGTTGATACAAGGACTTTCGCCATGTACCTCGTGAGCCGCAAGATCAAGCAGAACAAGGTTCGCAACCGCAGCGCCCGCCTCCGCGCCGCCCTCCGTCACAAGAACAAGAAGCGCATCGCGCGCATGCTCAAGCCCTGAGCGCTTCGCAGCGCAGCCGCGCACCGAAGCCATCGCACGAAACGGCCTCACGACCCGCGCCGCTCCCATGATAGGTCTCTCGGCCTGCCATGGACGCATCCCGCCCCATCGACATCATCAGTGACTCAACCGGCGAGACGGCGGAGCGCGTCGTGCGCGCCGCTCTGCTCCAGTTTCCCGCGCGCAAGACGCGCGTGCGGCTGCACCAGCGCATTCGCGACCCGCAGACGGCGCGCGAGGTCGTCGAGGCCGCCGCGCGCGACGGGGGCCTGGTGGTGTTCACCATCGTGTCGCCGGAGCTCCGAGAGTTTATTCACCAGCTCTGCTACGAGAAGAAGGTCGAGGCCGTCGACGTGATCGGCGCGCTCCTCGGCAAGCTGTCGGGCTTCCTCGACGCCGAGCCGCTGGGCACCCCCAGCGTGAGCCTCCCCCTCTCGGAGGAGTACTTCCGGCGCATCGAGGCCGTGGAGTTTGCCGTCAAGAATGACGACGGCAAGGAGCCCCGCAACCTCAAGAAGGCCGACCTCATTCTGGTGGGCGTGTCGCGCACCTCGAAGACGCCCCTGTCGACGTACCTCGCCAACCGCGGCATCAAGGTGGCAAACGTGCCCCTCGTGCTCGGCGTGGCCCTCCCCGCGGAGCTGCACGAGGCCCAGCAAGACCGCGTGGTGGGGCTCACCATCGGCATCGACCAGCTCTGCGAGATTCGCCGCGCGCGGCTGCGTCAGCTCGGCATGCCGCCGGACACCAACTACGGCCTCCGGGAGCACGTTCGCGAGGAGCTCGACTTCGCCCACGCCATCTTTCGCGAGCACCCCTCGTGGCCCATCGTCGACGTGACGGCGCGCGCCATCGAGGAGACCGCGGGCATCATCGTCGAGACGATGAAGCAGCGCGGAAGGGCTCTCTACTAGGGGTTTCGATGCGGGCCGGGCGCGAGGTTCGCGTCCCACATGGCCACGAGGAAGCTCGCGATCATGCCGTCGGCCACGCGCAGGCGGCGCGACAGCTCGCGCGCGATGTTGAGCACGAGCAACAGGTACGACTTCATGTCGCGGCGGTAGAGCCGGTCGAGGTCTTCGGCGGTGATGCGCAGGAGGATCGTCGGCGCCACCGCGCGCACCGTGGCCGACCGCGGCTGCACGTCGACGATGGACATCTCGCCGAACCAGTTGCCCGGCCCGAGCATCGCGACGCGACCCTCGATGCCGCCCTTGGAGTGGCGCACCACCTCGAGCTCGCCCGCGAGCACCACGAACATCTCTCGCGCGTGCTCGCCCTCGCGCGTCACCTCGGTGCCCGCGTCGATGAGCGTCACGTGGAGCTCGGCGGCGAGCACGTCGAGGGCCTCGTCGGTGAGCCCGCCGAACAGGCCGATCTCTCGGAGCTGCTCGCGCTGGGGCTTCGGCGTCAGTGCGTTCGGTTCAGTCACGGCGGGAGCGAGAGTCTAGAGCGCGCCCCGAGAGACAGACAACTTCCGTGGTGGCGCGCGGAGAATCCTCTTCGGTCCGCGTGCGCGCAGTGGGTACACTCGCGCCGTGTCGCCTCCCTCCAGCGAGCTGCCTCGACCCTTCGGCCCCTACGAGCTCGTGCGGCGGCTCGCGTCGGGCTCCATGGTCGATGTGTACCTCGCGCAGGCGCGCTCGGTGGCGGGTTTTCAGAAGGCCGTCGCCATCAAGATGATCCGCGACGTGCAGAGCGACGAAGACCCCGACTTCGTGCGCCAGCTCGTCGAGGAGGCCAACATCGCCTCGCGCCTCTCGCACAAGAACGTGGTGCAGGTGATCGACCTCGGCGAGATCGACCGCCAGCACTACATCGCGATGGAGTACGTCGACGGCGTCGACCTCGGGTGGCTCCTCTCGCGCCTCGGCCCCCGCAAGCGCCACGTGGCGCCGCGCGTGGCCGCGTACGTGATGCGCGAGGTGTGCGAGGGCCTCGACCACGCGCACCGCATGGCCGACGCCGAGGGGCGCCCGCTGCGCATCGTGCACCGCGACGTGACGCCCGCGAACATCCTCGTTTCGTTCGCCGGCGAGGTGAAGCTCACCGATTTTGGCCTCGCGAAGGCCTCGCTGCGCGCGGCCTCGACGCAGGTGGGGCAGATCAAGGGCAAGTACTCGTACATGGCCCCGGAGCAGGCGAAGGGGCACGGCGTCGACGCGCGCACCGACGTCTTCGCCGCCGGGCTCGTGCTGTACGAGCTCGTCACCGGGTGCCAGGCGTACCCCGACGCGCCGCTGCCCCTCATGCTCGAGCGCATCACCCGCGCGATCTTCGAGCCGGCCGAGAAGCTCCGCGCGGACCTCCCGCCGGCCCTCACCGACATCGTGCGCCGCGCGATGGCCGCCGACCCGTCGCAGCGCCACCCGTCGGCGCGCGCCCTCGCCGACGACCTCACGGTGTTTCTCTACACGCAAGACCCGCAGCCCGAGGGCGAGCTCGCGCAGCTCCTCGAGCGCGTGTCCGAGTCGGCGCGGAGCCACCTCGCCCCGCTCGGCGCGCACCTCGTCGACGACGACTCCAACGACGTCACGTCGCTCGAGACGCACCGCGCCGTGAAGGCCGTCGCGACCACGCTCAACCCCGCGGTGCCCCGCAAGCAGCCCTCGTCGGCGCCGCCCCCCGCCGCGCCGCGCGCCGCCCCGTCATC
>CANMAT010000054.1 GCA_947494865.1 Deltaproteobacteria bacterium | reverse complement strand
GTGCTTCGCGTTGACGCCGAGGTAGGTCGGCCTCGCGTTCGCAGGGATGCGCACCCGCGCGCGCAACGGAACAGATTTGCCAGGCTCGAGACGGAACGGCTCGCTCAGACGAAAGTGGGCGCGCACCGTCACCGTCTCACCGCCGACGAGCGGCTCCCTGGGGCGCGTACGCGTCGGGTCGCTGAAGGAGAGCACCTCGAAGGCACCCGCATCGAGCACCTCGTGGGCCTCCAGGTCGAGCACCACGCCGCGCGCGAAGATCTCCGCCCCCGCGCTCTGCACGACGACCCGTACGGCGAGTTCGTCACCCGGGTACACCGCGTCGGTCTCGAGCTCGAGGGAGAGGTGTGCGCCACCGCCCGTGACGAAGTTCCACGCGCTCTTGATCGTGTCGCCGAATGCCATGACCGTGCTGTCTCCTGAAGCGCCTCGTGCGCTCTCGGTGGGGAGACGCGGCGGCCCTACCAGGTCTGACAACGAGCGCGGGGGCTTAGCACCCGGGGGCGCGCGGGCACACGGCGCAGAGCGAAGTCTTCACGTACGTCTGATGGCAGATCGCGAAGCGTCCACCCACGCGCAGCAACCGAAAGAGGTAACGCGCCTCGATGTGCGCGCACCCCGTCTGGCTGTGCCGGTTGTCCTCCACCACCGATGCCTCGACGCGTGTCACCGTCGGGTCGGCTCCCTCGATCGAGCGGCAGGTCTCAGGCACATCGCGCGAGTAGGGTGGCGCCTCGGTGGTCACCGCAGCCGCGCCCCAGTCGAACTGCAAACGCCCGCCGTTGTCCGCGAAGCTGCGCCAGTAGTCCTCCAGATCGGACGGCATCACGGGGGAGCGTTCGCCGTTCATCCTCACCTGCGCGGCGTAATAGGGCGCGACGTGTCGCGCATCGCGTCGGGCCTCGTCCCAGGCACGCACAAACGCAACCGCATCCGTGGCATCGGAGGGTACCTCGGTGCGCGAAGGAAGCGCCCGTGTCGTGACGTCGACAGGACCGAAGCGCGCGAAGGCTCCAACCGCACCAACCGCCGCGGCGGCGAGCACCGCAACGAGGATCCACCGCCCGCTCCCGCGCGGCTTCGTCGGGGCGGGCACGAGGCGCGTCGGCGCATGGGGCGGTGCGAACGATGTGGGAGCGTGCACCTCCGTGGGCTCGTAGGGCGCCGCCGCGCGGGCGTGATCGAGGTGGTATCGCAGCGACTCCCAGGCGGCGTTGGCGTCGACGAAGCGCGCCGCGGGATCGAACGCCACGCAGCGCGCGAACCACGCGTCGAAGCCCGGCGGGATCGCCCTCTCGCGGCCTTGCGCGCGCGCGTGCTCGTAGGCGCTCGGCGTTGCGTTCGCGGTTCGGGCGTCGTGGTACTCCGCGCCGGTGAGCATCCAGTAGGCCAGCAGGCCGAGCGCCCACACATCGGCGGAAGGAGACACCGTCCCAGCCATCATCTGCTCGGGGGCCCACCATCCCGCGGTGCCGACCACGATCGAGGCGGGAGTCGCCGCGCGGGGCGCCGTGAGCGCCTTTGCCACGCCGAAGTCGAGCAGCTTGACGAGCGCGCCGCCACGCGCGCTCTTCGACTGGCACACGAACACGTTGTCGGGCTTGACGTCGCGGTGCACGATGCCGCGCGCGTGGGCGCCGCCGAGGCCGTGGCACAGCTGCGCCATGATGTCGCGCACGCTCGCGGGAGAGAGGCTCCCGCACGTCGCGACGAGTTCGCGCAGCGTGACGCCGTCGAGCAGCTCCATGAGAATCCACGGGCGCCCGTCGGTGATGTCGGCGTCGAACACCCGCACGATGTGTTCGCTCACGTCGGAGGGTGTGTGCCTCGCCTCGAGCAAGAAGCGCTTGCGTATCTCTTCGTCGTAGCACCCTTCGGCGCCGAGCAGCTTCAACGCGGCGCGCTGGCCCGTCGACGTCTGGGTGACCTCATACACCACGCCCATACCGCCCTCCCCGAGGCAGCGTTCGATGCGGAGGCGGTTGGCGAAGAGGCTCCCCGGTTGCAACGATGGCAGCACGACGACCTTGATAGATAGAAGATCATCGCTCCGTCAACGGGCAACCGGTGAGAGCATCGGCGCATGGACAGCGTGCCGCCCGCAAACCTGCCGTTGGTGATCGAGGCACTGCGAACGCGCGTCGATCGGGAGCTTGCGCGCGCCCTGGGGCAGCTCCCCGCGAGCACCGAGGTGGTGGGCGGCTGGGCGAAGATCGGCGGCCTCCTCGACGCGCTGCTACGCACGGGTTTTACGCTGCTGTGTGACGAGCGCGGGCTCCCTGCGGAGGCGACCTTTCGCCGGTTCGCAGAGCGCGAGGCGTGGTCGATCGCGAAGGCGAGCGCCGGCCAGCTCCGCACCGTGCTGGCCCTGGCGGGCGCTGGGGGCGCGTCGAGCGACGTGCGCCTGCAGCGGCTGATCGCGGCCGCGAGTGATCCGCGGGGAGCGCTGGCGCGCGCGATCGCGCTGCGCAACGCGATGATGCACGGCCGCGGGGAGGTCGACCTCGCGGCGCAGCGAGAGGCGCTGAGCGCGCTGCGCGCGTGGGTCGCCACCCTCGATGCCGCTTAGCTACACCTGCCGACGGGTACGTGTGCCCGATGCCGCGCTCGCCCTGAACCAAAGGCGCCTCCCGTGTGGGGGGTCTGTCGGTGCACCCCATCACACCGGAGACGCCTTTCATGAAGCACCCCGTCGCCCTCTTCGCGATCGTTGCCCTCTCCTCTGCCTGCGTCGACGTCGCGCACGCTCAGCCGCGCGGCCCGCGTCGCCCTTCCGCCGTCGACGCGGGCGTCGCCGACGCGGGCGCGCGCGACCCCCGCTGGGTCGTGCAGCGCGGCGCGGGCACGTGGCTCCCGACCTGCGCCGCGAGCGCGGGCTGCGTGGCGCCCCGCGCGGTGCCGCGGTGCGTGGCGCCTCGGCCCGACATGCGCGTCGTCGCGACGCTGTCGTTCGCCGAGGCGATCGATCGCCGCTTCGCGCTCGCGGGGCAGCCCGTGGCCGTGCGCGGGCGGCTCAGCGCCGGCGGCGGATGCACCGAGATGGGCTGCCCCGCGGGCGTGTGCTGCAACCACTGCCGCGGCGCGGTCGCGCTCACCGGCGAGGCGCGCTCGTCGCTCCGTGAGCTCTCGCTCGGCGCGGCCAACGAGGCCGCGTTCATGTGCGCGGGCGACGACTCGGGCCTGTGCTGCGGCACCGCGGTGCCCGCGGGCGACGTGGTCGTGCGCGGCGTGCTGCGGGCAGTGCCGGGCTCGGGGGGCGCGTGGCGCATCGAGTCGCCGACGCTCTGCGCGGAGTGACTACACCTCGCGCAGCGCCGCGCGGAGGCTCTGCGCGAGGGCGTCGCAGCTCGCGGGGCGACGCGCGGGGTCCTTCGCGAGCATCGAGGCCACGAGGGCTTCGAGCGACGCGGGCACCTGCGGCGCGCGGCTGCGCAGGAGCGGCGCGGGCTCGCGCACGTGCATCATCAGCAGGCCCATGAGGTCGTCGTGTGCGAAGGGCATCGAGCCCGCGAACATCTCGAAGGCCATGCACCCGAGGGAGTACAGGTCCGACGACGCGGTGGCGCTGGCGAAGTTGGTGATCTGCTCGGGCGCCATGTACTGCGGCGTGCCGGCGATGAAGCCCGCCGCGGTGAGCCCCGCGGCCGCGCTCTGGCGCTTCGCGATGCCAAAATCCATGAGCTTCACCACCCCGTCGCGGGTGACGAAGAAGTTGGCGGGCTTGATGTCGCGGTGCACGATGCCCGCCTCGTGGGCCGCGCCGAGGCCCGCGCACGCGTGGAGCAAGATGCGCACGCCCGTGGCGACGTCGATGCCCCGGTCGAGCTGGGCGTCGAGGTCGCGGCCGTCGAGCAGCTCCATGGTGAGAAAGCGCGTGGCCCCGTGCGCGCCGAGGTCGTAGAGGCGAATCACGTTGGGGTGCGCGAGCTTGCGCGAGAGCGCCACCTCTTGCTTGAAGCGCGCGACGAGCTGCGGGTCTTCGGAGTGAAAGACCTTCACGGCCACGGCCTCGTCGAGCTCGGCGTCGTGCGCGGCGTACACCGTCGCCATGCCCCCTTCGCCGAGCTTGCGCGCGACGCGGTAGCGCCCCGCGAGCGTCGCACCCGGCGCGAGCGCACGCACATCGAAGGGCAGCGCGGCCACGACGCCGGAGGGGCTCTCCTCGCGGCGCGGGCCCGTGGCGACGGTGCGCGCGGGCATCGGCGGGAGGTCGGGCAGGTCGGGGAGATGCACCTGCGGCGCCGTGGGCCGTCGCGGCGCGGGCGCGGTGAACGCGAGGTCTTGCGAGGCGATGGTGGCGTCGACGGCGGCGGGCTGCGCGGCGCGGAGGGCGCGCGCGAGGCGCCGCGGGGCGTCGGGGTGCGCGGGGTGGGCCTCGAGGATGCGCGCGTACACCTCGGCGGCGCTCTCGGGCATGGCGCGGCGCTCGTAGAGCTTCGCGATGCGTTCGAAGGCCTCGAGGTCGTGCGCGTCGCGCGGCGGCGCGGCGAGGTAGCGCGAGAGAAAATGGTCGAGCGTGAGGTCGAGGGCGTCGCGCTCGCACGCCACGCGAATGGCCAGCTGGCAGGCGCGGCGGTGCGCGGCGTGGTCGCGGGGCACGCGCACGAGCGCGTCGAGGCAGCGGGCGGCGTCGCCCGCGCGGTAGAGCGACGCGGCGGCTTCGAAGTGCATCGCGGCGTCGAGGTAGTGGCGCGCGGCGTCGGCGAAGCGCCCGGCGCGGTACGCCACGCGGGCCGCGTCGCCGGGGCGGCGGGCCTGGAGGTAGAGCGCCTCGGCGAGGTCGGTGCGCCCGTCGGCCTCGGCCTGGCGCGCGCGCTCGTAGGGGGCGTTGGGCTGCGCGCTCATGCGTAGGCCTCGCCGCCGAGCTCGAGCGCGATCTTGCGAAAGTCGTCGGGGTTGTTGGCCACGCGGGCGGCCTCTTCGGGGGTGATCATGCCGTGCCGCACGTGGCGCAGGAGGGCCTGGTCGAGGCTCTGCATTCCGCTGGTGCCGGTGTCGGCCGAGCGGAGGTACGCGTCGAGCTGGTGGAGCTTGTTCTCGCGGATCATGTTGGCCACCGCGTACGAGGGGAGGAGCACCTCGATGGCGGCCACGCGGCCATCGCCCGAGGCGCGCTTGCAGAGCTGCTGCGCCACCACGCCGCGGAGCAGCACCGAGAGCACGCTGCGCACCTGCTCGCGGCCCTCGTCGGGGCACACGTTGAGAATGCGATCGACGGCTTTCGAAGCCGAGTTGGCGTGGAGGGTGCCAAACACCAGGACGCCCGTCTCAGCGGCGGAGAGGGCGAGCGACACGGTCTCGTGGTCGCGCAGCTCGCCCACCACGAGCACGTCGGGGGCCTCGCGCAGGGCCGAGCGGTGGGCCTGGTGAAAGCTCATCGCGTGGACGCCCACCTGGCGCTGCGTGACCACGCTCTTGAGGGGCGAGTGGACGAACTCCACCGGGTCTTCGATGGTGATCACGTGCTTGCGCTGCGTGGCGTTGATCTCGTGAATCATCGCGGCGAGCGTGGTGGTCTTGCCCGAGCCCGTGGGGCCGGTGACGAGCACGAGGCCGTTCTGGTGGCCCGAGAGCTTGCGGAGCACCGCGGGGAGCGACAGGCTCTCGATGGTGGGCACCTTGTCGGGGATGACACGAAACACGGCCCCCACGCCGTGCGACTGGCGAAACGCGTTGACGCGGAAGCGCCCCACGCCGTCGGCGGTGTAGGCGAAGTCGAGCTCGTTGTCGTGCGCGAAGGCGTCTTGCTGCGCTTCGGTGAGAATCTCGTGAATGAAGCGCTCGGCCTCGTCGGGCGAGAGCGTGCGAAAGGGCAGCGGGATGAGGTCGCCGTCGTGGCGGATGATGGGCACGTTGCCGGCGTGAAAGTGCAGGTCGCTCGCCCCCTGCTCGACCACGAGGCGCAAGAATGAATCCATGCGGGCCATTGCGGTCTCCCTAGGCCTCGGGCGCGGAGCCCGGGGCGGCGCGGCCGTTGGGGGTGTTGTGCGAGAGCCCGGTGGGGCGCGCGGGGGCCTCGGCGCTCCACCCGAAGGCGACTTCGAAGGTCTTCTTGTCGACGGCGCGGAGGTAGGCCTCTTCGGGGCTCACCTTGCCCTCGCGGTAGAGGCGCATGAGCTCCGAGTCCATCGACTGCATGCCCGCGTCGCGCGACGTGGCCACCACCGAGGGGATCTGAAACGACTTGCCCTTGCGGATGAGGTTCGAGACGGCGTCGTTGTTGAGCATCACCTCGCAGGCGATCACGCGGCCGGGCTGGTCTTTGCGCGGGATGAGGTGCTGACAGACCACCGCGCGGAGCGACTCGGCCAGCATCGAGCGCACCTGCGGCTGCTGGCCGGTGGGAAACACGTTCACGATGCGGTCGACGGTGGTCTCGGCCGACGAGGTGTGCACGGTGCCCAGCACGAGGTGGCCCGTCTCGGCGGCGGTGACGGCGAACGACACCATCGCGAGGTCGCGCATCTCGCCCACGAGGATGACGTCGGGATCCTGCCGCAGCACCGAGCGCAGCGCGGCCTGGAACGAGCTCGTGTGCGTGCCCACCTCGCGCTGGTTGACGAGGCACCCCTTGCGGCGGTGAATGACCTCGATGGGGTCTTCGAGCGTCACGATGTGGCGCGACGTGGTGGTGCGGTTGATGTGGTCGATCATCGCGGCGAGCGTGGTGCTCTTGCCCGAGCCGGTGGGGCCGCCCACGAGCACGAGGCCGTTCTTCATGCTCGCGAGGGTGCTCACCACGGGCGGGAGACCGAGTTTTTCGAGCTCGGGCACCGCGTTGTTGATGACGCGAAACACCGCCGAGAGGCCCGACATCTGGCGAAAGATGTGGGCGCGGAAGCGCTGCCCCGTGGAGCGCACCTCGTACGAGAGATCGACGTCTTCGAGGGACGCGAGCGCCGCGCGCTGGTCGGCCGTGAGCAGGGGCACGAGCATGCCCGCGACGTGCTCCTCGGCGAGGGTGGCGGTGCCCATCGCGAGCATGCGACCCATGCGCTTGACGTAGGGGGTGCGCGCCGAGGCGATGACCAGGTCGTCGGCGCCGTTCTGCGCCATGCCCACGAGGAGGCGGTCGAGGTACGACAGCGACCCGTCGGTCATCGCGGTGAGGGTGTGCGAGACGTTCCAGCGCTCGAGGAGCTCGCGCGCGGCGGCGTTGACGCGCTTCACGGGGTCTTGCGCGAGGCTCTGCACGCGGTCGAGTTCGCCGCGCGCGTCGAACTGTTGCACGGCCTTGAGCGCCGCGAGCCGCACGTCGGGGTCTTCGTCGACGAGGAGGGCCGCCACGTGGGGCACGGCCTCGCGCGCCTCGAGGGTGCGCAGCGCCTCGATGCACGCCACGCGCAGCTCCGGGGTCTTGTTCATGATGTCGAGCACGTAGGGGGCGGCGCGCGCGTCGCCGAGCTCGGCGGCGGCCTGCACGGCGAGCTCGCGGGCCCACCAGTCGGCGTCGCTCATGGCGCAGCGCACGAGGGCGCCGAGGCTCTTGGGGTCTTTGAGCTTCGCGAGCGCGCCGATGGCGAAGCGGCGCACCACGTCCGACGGGTCTTCGAGCATCCCGACGAGGTAGCGGGTGAGCTGCTCGCCGGCGATCTCGGCGAGGGCGTCCATCACGCGCTCGCGCACCCACCAGTCTTCGTCGCGGAGCATGCCCATGAGCTTGGGCCACAGGGTGTTGGCGCGGTCGGTGGCCTGGCGCGCCACCTCGACGGCGATGCGCCGCACGTTCACATCGCGGCTGCGCAGGAGCCACAGCACCGTGCGGGCCGTGTCGACCTTGCCCGCGCGCGTGAGGTTGGCCAGCACGCGGCCGGCGCGCTCGCGCACCGTGACCTGGCTCCACCCGAGGGCCTCGGCCACGACGGGGAGCACGTCGTCGTTGCCGATGTGCTCGAGGCTGTCGAGCACCTCCATGCGAATGGCGTTGGGGCCCGCGCGGAAGCGCCTCCCCAGGAGCTCGATGGAGCGCGGCGTCGCGTAGCGCCGCAGGGCCTCGACGACGGCCTTGCCCAGCACGGGGCTCGTGGCGTCGACGCGCAGGCCCACGCGCTCGAAGAAATCTTCTTCGGGCAGGAGCGACGCGAGGGCGTCGATGGCGCGGCCGGCGATGCGCTCGTCGCGGTCGTCGAGGGCGGCGGTGACCACCTGCGCGGCGGCGGCGATGTCTTTGGCCATCACCTCGCGGTCGCCGAGGTGGGCGATGGCGCGCGCGCGCTCTTGCAGCGAGCCGTGGGCGATCACGTCGGCGAGCAGAGGGACCGCGCCGTGGCGGGCCTTGGCCACGAAGGCCTCCATCGCGTCGAGGCGCCCGGGGAAATCGTCGTCGCGCACCATCTCGGCCACGCGCACGAAGGCCGAGCGCCCGCCCACCTGACGGAGCACCTGCGCGGCGGCCTTGCGGATCTCGGCATCGGGGAGCGCGAGGCACTGGCAGAGCTCGTCGTGGCCGTCGACGAGGTTCACCTTCGGGAGGAGCTGCACGAGGGTGGCGCGGGCCACGCCGTCGGCGCTGCGGAGCGCGCGCACCATCGGGGTGAAGAGCTGCGGGTCGGGGGATTTCTCGACGAGAGCCGCGAAGGCCGCGCAGCGCCGGCGATGGGCGTTGCCGTCGGCCGCGAGCGAGCGGTCGATGAGCAGCGGGAGCAGCGCGCGGAGCTCGGCGCCCGTAGCGGGCGAGGCCTCGCGGAGAAAGGCCTCGAAGGCCTCGGCGTCGTCCCAACGGGCGGCCTTGAAGGCGCGCACGAGATCGCGGTCGGGTGGGGGCATTGGCGGCTTCTCTCTCGCTCTCGGAGTGCTCTACGGCGGAGGTCGCCACCGACTTGAGGGGAGCGAGAGAGATTCGCTCAGCGGCGCGCGGCGCCCGACACGCTCACCGAGAGCGCGTAGTCGCTGCCGCCGCTCGCGTAGCGCACGGCCACGCGCCCGCCGAAGGGCCCCGCCGCGGTGGGCGCGCAGGTCACCGCGAGGGTGACGCTCTCGCCGGGGCGAATGCACGGCTGGAGGAGCACCGCGCGGCACGGGTCGGGCGGAAACGCGCTGACGAAGGTGACCTCGGCGACGTCGGCGTCGGCGCGGCCGAGGTTGGTGAGCGTGACGCTCCGCGTGGTGGCTACGCCCGCGGCGACGGTGCCGAAATCGACCGCCGCGGGGCACGCTGCGAGGGGCGCGGTGTCGACCGCCTGGGCCTCCGCCGCGGGGTCTTCAGGCGCGGCGCCGCAGGCCGTGAGCGAGCGCGCGGACATCGCCGCCAGGGCGCAGAACATCATCGAGTGCATCGTCTTCATGAGGGTGTCTTTCTGGGGCGCGCGGCGCCCCGAGCGTTGTGTGCGATGGGGCTCAGCGCGGGCGCATGCAGCGCGCCATGAGCTCGGCGCGGCTGCGCACGCCGAGGGCGCGGTACACCGTCTTCACGTACTGGTGCACCGTGTGAACGCTGAGCCCCATGCGGTCGGCGATCTCCTTCTCGGAGGCGCCGCCGAGCAGCGCGTCGAGCGTCTGCGCGGCACGTCGGGAGAGGGGTCGTTCGTGCGTCGCGGTAGCTGTCATCGCATCGGTGATTGGGTCGACCCCCGTGGCGTGTCTGACGAAATCGTCGACGCGCGACATCACTCCGATTCGATGAGAATCACCGCGCTCTCAGCCCAATCACCGGGTCAGGAGCATCGCCCATGAGTCTCACCCGGTCACACCGCCTGTTCGCCCCGCTGTGCCTCGTCGCGCTCTCGGGGTGCCTGTCACCCGCCGTCGTGGGCGATCGCGCCGACGCGGCGGGCGACAGCGTTCCCGCACCCGACGTCGTCAGCGCACCCGACGTCGTCACCGCACCCGACGTCGTCACCGCGCCTGACATCGTCACCGCACCCGACGTCGTCACCGCGCCCGATGCGACCGCGGAGCCCGACGTGACGACCACGCCCGACGTGAGCGATGCGTGCGTGAGCTCGGGCGCCGAGGTGTGCGACGGCGTCGACAACGACTGCGACGGGCAGATCGACGAGGCCTTCTGTCGCATCGGCGGCGTGTGCTTCACCAACGGGCAGCGCAACCCCGCGAACGCGTGTCAGGTGTGCACGCTCACGTCGAGCACGCTGTCGGGACCGACGGCCTGGGCCAACGCGGCTGCGGGCACCCTCTGCCGCTCTCCGACGGGCGTGTGCGACGTGGCCGAGACCTGCGCGGGAACGGGCGCGCCCTGTCCGAGCGACGGGTTCTTGCCCCCGACGACGGTGTGCCACGCCGCGACGGGCCCCTGTGACCCCGCAGAGACCTGCACGGGCGCCAGCGCCGCGTGCCCCGCCGATCGCCTCGCGCCGGGCGGAGCGACGGGCTACACGCGCTCGACCTCGCCGCTCGCGTTCATCGACGCTTGCTCCGCGACGGGCGCGCGGCGCTCGGTGTTCGCGAGCGACAGCAGGTACGGCGCCGAGGGGCTGCCGTTCTCGTTCCGGTTCTACGGCGCGGCGCACGCGATCGCCGTCTTCACCGCGAACGGGATGCTCTCGTTCTCGTCGGAGGCCGCCACCGCTGTGTATGCCAACGAGACGCTCCCCCACGCGGCCATTCCGAACACGGTGTTCGCCTTCTGGGACGACCTCGTCACCCGCGCCGCGGGCGTGTGCGTCGCCACCGTGGGCGCCGCGCCCGACCGCAGGTTCGTGGTGCAGTGGCGCGACGCGCGCTTCGCCGGCGCCGATGCCACCGACGTTCACCTCGACTTCGAAGTGGTGCTCTCGGAGTCGAGCGGCGCCATCGACGTGCTCTACGACCGCATGGAAAGCGCCGACGCCCGCGCCTCGGGGAGCAGCGCCACCGTGGGCATTCAGGGCGCCACCGCCGCCGACTTCGACCTCGCGGCCTTCAACACTGCGGGCGCGGCCCGGGCCGGCGGCTCGTACCGCTGGACCCCGGGCGGCGTCGTGTGCCGCGCCTCGACGGGCCCCTGCGACCCCGCGGAGACCTGCACCGGCACGAGCGCCGCGTGCCCCGCCAACGCGCTCTCGTCGGCCGCCGCGCTGTGCCGCCCGTCGCTCTCAAGCTGCGACGCCGTCGAGCGCTGCAACGGGTCGAGCGCCGCGTGCCCCGCCGACGGGACCGCACCCGCGGGGACCTCGTGCGGCGGCGGCCGCGTGTGCGCGGCGGGCGCGTGCTGCCCGAGC
>CANMAT010000053.1 GCA_947494865.1 Deltaproteobacteria bacterium | reverse complement strand
GGCATGGCTGCCGACGGCTGCGAGACGAGCACCGTCACCAGCGTGGCCCACTGCGGCGGCTGCGGCGTGGCCTGCACGGCCCCCGCGAACGCGCGCGCGACCTGCGCCGCGGGTGCGTGCGGCTTCGCCTGCACCGAGGGCTTCGCCGATTGCAACGGCATGGCCGCCGACGGCTGCGAGGTCGACCTGCTCGCGAACGCTTCGAACTGCGGCCGCTGCGGCGTCGCGTGCCCCGCGCGCGCCAATGCGGCGCCCACCTGCGCGTCGGGCATGTGCGCGTTCGCGTGCGCGCCGGGCTTTGACGACTGCGACGGCGCGGCGGCCAACGGCTGCGAGGTGACGCTCGCCACCAGCGTGAGCCACTGCGGCGCGTGCGGCAACGCGTGCCCCGCGCGGGCCAACAGCACGCCTGCCTGCGCGGCGAGCGCCTGCGGCGTCGCGTGCTCGACGGGCTTCGGCGACTGCAACGCGATGGCGGCCGATGGCTGCGAGGTCGACCTGCGCACGACGGCCTCCAACTGCGGCGCGTGCGGCACCGTGTGTCCCGCGTTCGCGGTGTGCAACGTGGGCGCGTGCTCGACCTGCATCGTGGCGGCTACGGGCGGCCTCGCGCTCCCGACGGGCGCCACGCCGACCACGGTGACGGCGACGCTCCCGGCGGTCAGCGCCACGGCGCTCAACCGGGTGACCAGCATGAGCTGCCGCGCCATCACGGCGGGCAGCGAGCACATCTACACGCTCGTGATCACGGCGCCCACCGCGCTGCAGATCTACACCACGGGCTCGACCGACCCGACGATCTCGATCCGGCGCAACTGCCTCGACGGGGCGAGCGAGCTGGCTTGCGACGACGACGGCGGCGCGAGCCTCAACGCCTACGTCCGCGCTGTGTTCGCGCCGGGCACCTACTACGTCGTGGTCGATTCGAACTCCACCGCGTCGGTCGCGTACACGCTCAACGTCGCCAACTGGGGGGCGGCTTCGAACCCCACCTGCGGCACCGCGACGCCGCTCGTCGAGGGCACCCCCATCACCGCGCAGAACCCCGCGGGCGGCGGCGACCGCTCGACGCAGTGCCAGTCCACCGCCGAGGGCGGACAGCTCTACTACGCGGTGACGGTGCCCTCCGGGCGCCGCGCGACGCTCACGCTCACGCAGACGAGCGCCACCGCGCGCACCCTCGCGATGCGCGCGTTCGATTCGTGCCCCACCGCGGCGTGCGCCACCAGCCTCACCACGTCGGCGCTCACGGCGCAGACGCTGACGCTCGACAACGTGAGCACCGCGTCGCGAACCTTCTTCATCGGCGTGAGCGCGGGTGACATGGCCACCGTCGACGCGAGCTTCACGCTGAGCGTCGCGGTCAACCCGACGCCCCTCCCGTACGTGTTCTCGTCCATCACGGCCGCGTGCGACACCATGACGGGCGGCGCCGCGGTCACCTTCCTCAGCGCCACGAGCGACGATTCGAACTCGGCCATCGCCGCGCTGCCCTTCACGCTCCCGTTCTTCGGCGCGACGGCGTCGCACTACTCGGTCACGACCAACGGATTCCTGCAGCTCTGGACGTCGTCGACGGGCTCGCCCGCGACGTCGTTCTCGAACGGCGCGATGACATCGGCCCCCAACGGCGCCGTTGCGCCTTTCTGGGACGACCTCGCGTTCCCCTCGGCCGAGAGCTACGGCGCCGTGACGCGCGACATCGACGACGCCGCGGGGCGCCGCTTCGTGGTGCAGTGGACCAACTTCGCCGATTACAGCGCGGCGACGGCTCGCCTCACCTTCCAGGCGAAGCTGTTCGCGACGGGCGCTATCGAGTTGCACTACTGCGCGATGACCAACTCGAACGCCACCGCGAACCGCCACCTCGGCGACTCTGCGACGGTGGGCCTGCGCTCCACCGATGGGGCGAGCGCCTTCCAGGTCGGGACGAACACCATCGGACTCACGCGTCCGGGCACCGGCTACCGCATCGCAGCGCCGTGACCTGACCCGCCTACCTGGGCGCGCGAACGTCGGCTTCGCGCGCCGCAGGGTCGCTTACTTCATAAAGAATTTTCGAGCGCGAGAACGGGCTCAGTACGAGCCGTTGGTGACGCTGAACATGACCAGCGGACGGGGCGCAGCCTGCACCGGCGTCGGCTGCACGGGTGCGGCGGGCGCGGGCGCCCACCCCGACGTCGGGGCCTGACGCTGTCCGCCGAATTGCACCAGCGGAACGGCCCCGGCCCCGGGCGCGGGCGCGGGCTGGGGGTATCCGTAGGGCGCAGTGCCGACCTGCTGGGGGTATCCGTAGGGCTGCGGGGGCTGCTGCTGGGGGTATCCGTAGGGCTGCGGGGGCTGCTGCTGGGGGTATCCGTAGGGCTGCGGGGGCTGCTGCGGCGGAACTCCGAACGCGGGGCCTGCGCCGGGGGTGCCGCCGGGTTGTCCACCGAACATGACGAGAGGGCTGCCGACGCCGGGCGCGGGCGCGCGTGCCGCGGAAGGCTGCGGCGCGCCGAAGCCGCCCCACGGGGTGGTGTTGACGCCCGGAGCGCCGCCGACCGACGCTGGCGCGCCTTGTGGTGCGCCGAACATGGGGGCCGCGCCGCCCGCCGGGGGAACGGGCTGCGGCGCGCCGAGACCCGACGGGGCTGCGCCGGGCGCAGCGGAACCCCAGAGCGGGGCGGGGGTGTTGGCCGTCGGCGCCGCGGGCGCGAGGGGCGCCGCGGGGGCCATCGGCGCCATCGGGGCCACCGGCGCGACAGGGGCCGCGGGGGCCATCGGGGCGCTCGGTGCGGGCGTCATGCTCAGGTCGGTGGGGAGACCCCAGATGGGCGCCTCGTTCGCAGGGATGGGCGGCGCCGCCGGGGTGGGCGTGACGGGGATCGCGCCGGTCATCACGACACCCTCGCTGGCGGGCGCGGCGCGGCCGCGACGACCGCGGCGGCTGCGGCTCGTTGCCGCGGTAGGCGGGTCCATGCCGAGGTAGGGCACGGGCGCCGAGCCCATCACGGGCTGCGCGGGTTGCATGGGGGCCGCGATCACCATGGGGGTCGGCTCGCTGGGGGCCGCGACGGGCGGAGCCGCGACGGGACCGCCACCCGTGCGGCTGCCCGCGGTCTCTTGCGAGGCGGTGCCGACCACGTCGATGAAGCCCGCGTTGGTGGCCACGCCCCACGACATGCGAAGGCTGAGGTGAGAGCCCGAAATAGACCCTGAACCGCTGCGGAGCGTGAGGTTCATGCGGAGGTTGCGCACCGGGTCGGTCATCGCGCAGTGCTGGCCCGAGAGCAGGGTCACCGAGGTATCGCCCGACTGGTTGCCCTCGAGCACGCAGCGCTCGCCACGCTCGTTGGTGACGTGAATGGCCATGTCGGCGCGCGAGCCCGACCGCACCTCGGCGCGCTCGTGCGTGACGCGCGACTCGGTGGTCGAAATGGGCGAGGTCACCGTGACGGTGGTGTTCGAAGTGACCGCGAAGGTGCCCGCGAAGAGCCCGGGACCCCTCCGCTGCGCCGCCGCAGGCGCCCCGAGGAGGAGGAGCGCCACGGTGAGAGAGCCTGTCGTGAGCCGCGCGCGCGTCGTCATTGTTGCGATGGTGCTACCGGATCGCCCTGAGATCAAACCCCGATTTCCACTCATGACTGCGCTCCTCGATGATGCGATGCGGCAAGGGGCAAAGTTCGTCCACCCACGATGGTGGTGCTTGTACGTGGGGCGCGGTAGGTAACTTCGACGCGGCGGTCCGTGGATTGCACTCAGGTTGCCACCGATGCCGCTCGACATTCCTCCTACGCTGTCACGCATGCCGACCAATCTCTCTCGCAAGGTGCGCATCCTCGTGGTCGACGACGACGTCGACCTCGCCGTGTTCGTCGTCGAGCTGCTGCGGAGCCGCGGCCACGACGTGTCGGCCGTGCACGACGCCCGGGCCGCGATGGCCTCGATCGAACAGTCTCCGCCGGATCTCCTGGTGACCGACGTGTGCATGGAGGGCGTCGACGGGCTCCAGCTCATCGAGTGGACGCACCGCCATGACCCGCGCATCGGCGTGATCGCCGTGACGGCCTTCGGCAACATCGAGACGGCCGTGCGGGCCGTTCGCGTGGGCGCCTACGAGTTCGTCACCAAGCCCTTCGAGCCGCAGACGCTGCGCTTCGCGGTCGAGCGCACGCTCGAGCACTCGGCCCTGCGCGACGAGGTCTCGCGGCTCCGCTCCGAGCTCGGCGAGCGCTTTGGCGTCGCGGGCATCGTGGGCCGCAGCCGCGCCCTCGGCGAGATCATCGACCTCGTGCGGCGCGTGGCCGACAGCGGCGCCACGGTGCTCATCACGGGGCCGAGCGGCACTGGCAAGGAGCTCGTCGCGCGCGCGCTCCACAGCGAGGGGCGCCGCCGGGCGAAGCGCTTCGTGGCCGTGAACTGTGCGGCCATCCCCGACACGCTGCTCGAGAGCGAGCTCTTCGGGTACCGCCGCGGGGCCTTCACCGACGCGCGCACCGACCGTCAGGGGCTGTTTCAAGAGGCCGACGGGGGCACACTGTTCCTCGACGAGATCGGCGACCTCCCCATGACGTTGCAGGCCAAGATCCTGCGCGTACTGCAGGAGCGCGAGGTGCGCCCCCTCGGCGCATCGAAGGCCGAGCCCGTCGACGTGCGCGTCGTCGCGGCCACGCACCATGACCTTCGAAAGGCCGTAAAAGAAGGTCGGTTCCGCGAGGACCTCTTCTATCGCCTCGCCGTCATCGAGGTGGGCGTGCCCCCGCTGCGCGACCGCCCCGAAGACCTGCGCCCCCTCGCGGAGCACTTTCTCCGCAAGTTCAATGAGCGCGCGGGCAGGGGGCTCAAGGGCTTCTCGGGCGCCGCGCTCAAGCGCATGGAGGGCTACGCGTGGCCCGGCAACGTGCGCGAGCTCGAGAACGCCGTCGAGCGCGCAGTGGCCCTCGCGCGCGACGAGTGGATCACCCCCGAAGACCTCCCCATGACGCTGCAGCAGACGACGGCGCCTGACTTTCTCAGCGCCGCGGCCGAGCGCGAGATGACCCTCGACGACCTCACGATGGCCTACGTGCGCCGTGTGCTCGAGCGCAACGGCGGCAACAAGAAGCGCACCGCGCGGATGCTGGGCATCGACCGGCGAACGATCCAGCGGTGGCTCGGCGAGCCGGCGACCGACGTCGACGACGGGCCGTGAGCCTCGCGGGCGCACCCTGCGGTCGCTTGTCGCACGCGCCTCTGCAGGAGGGCGCGCGACGAGCGACGGCGGGCGTCAGTTGCAGGTGAGGGTGGCGGGGGCGGTCGCGGGGACGAAGCCGAAGGGCTGGCAGAGCGAGGGCAGCGACGTCGAGCAGAAGTTGCAGTCGACGGCGAAGTCTTGCCCCGTGATGTTCGGACACGTCGCAGGGCCCGGCACGACCACGCCGGGGTTGCACACCGGCACGACGCGCGTGGTGCCCATCATGCCCATGCCCGAGGCCATCGCAGTTGTGGCGGGGGGAAACTGCACGAGGCAGCCGCAGCAGGCGGTGACGGGGAAGTTGTAGTTCGGCGTCTCGACCGCGATGCCGCCGCCCGTGTGGCCGAAGGCTGACACGCGCAGAATGATGCGCTTGGACACGCGGGGGTTGTAAAGCGGCACCGGGCAGCGCGCGTCGAGGCCCGCGGGGCGCGTGATGCCGCCGCGCGTGACGCACACCTCCTGGTAGAGGGCCTGGCCGATTTGCGTCGGGAGCGCTTCGAGGAACGCGATGCCCGTGCCAGGCTGGCCGCCGATGCCGGGGATCACCGTGAGCGATTGATACACGGTGAACGGGTTGGTGAAGCCGCTGCCCGAGATGAGCGGGCCGTCGGGCGAGTCTTCGTGGGCCTCGACGATGAAGCCCTCGATAAAGATGTGGGCCGACTCGGTGCGGTTCGACGCCATGTCTGCGCGCGAGTAGATGTTGCTCTGAATGAGCGGCGCGAGGTGGTAGGTGGTCTTGAAGGCGAGGTCGAGCACGCCCTCATTGAGCGACGGGGTCGTCGGGTCGAAGGGGAGCGTGCAGGTGACGCCCGAGACGATGGGGGATTTCATCGCGCGGATGTAGACCGACACCTCGTTGTCCGCGCAGCCTGCGCCCGCCGAGAGCACGCCCAGGGCAAGCAACGAACGAAGGGTCTGAGAGGAGAGACGAGACATCGCACTCATGGGAGTACAATAGTGCAATGGCCTCGCGGCCGCGAGTTTTCGGCGCAGCGCGAGTCGCGTCTGGAGCTCTGGTGCGCAGTCTCGGGGTGCGGGGGCGAGGGCCGAAATGAGCTCCGCCCGCGATGCGCTGTCGGGTGACGGGCGCGGCGCGGGCGGAGGAGTCGAAGCGGGTGTTAAGTACGCAGTCGGAGTACGCCGCGGGGCGTCACCGGCCGAGAGACTCGGCGCGGTTCACGATGCGCGGCGTGAGAAAGATGAGCATCTCGGAGCGTCGGTCGGTTGTGCGGCGGCGCTGAAAGAGGAGCCCCAGGATCGGGATGTCACCGAAGAAGGGCACCTGCTCCACGTTGCGACCAGTGTTACGGGTATAGATGCCGCCAATGACGGCGGTGCGACCGTCTTGAATGAGCAGGTCGGTCTCGGCCTCACGCTTGAGAATCGTGGGGTCGCCGCGGGCGCCGGTGTTGTTGAAGTCGGGCTCGTCGCGCGTCACGCGAACGTGCAGCGAGACCGACCCGTCGGCGGTCACGTGCGGCCGCACGCGGAGCTGGAGCTTGGCCTCTTGAAAGGCCGTCTGAACGCCAGCGGCGCTCACCTGCGAGAAGGGGATGAGCGTGCCCTGCGCGATGGTGGCCTCGCGGTTGTCGAGGGTGAGAATGCGCGGCGAGCTCACGATGCGCAGCACGCCCGAGCTCTCGGCGGCCGAGAGGCGCACATTGAGGTTGAGGTTCTGCGAGAGAGACCCGAGGGCGAAACCGATGGCACCACCGGCGCCGGTTCCGACCGCGGCGGGGAGGTTCACGGTGTAGTTGGGCACCGCGACGCGCTGCGAGGTGGGCGAGAGGCCCGCCGTGGGGGCGTTGGCGTCGGAGGCGCCGCCCGCGAAGCTGACGTTGTTGGGGAACACCACGCCCGTCGGGTTACCCGACGCCTGCGCGAAGGATCCGTCGCCGCCCCACTGGATGCCGATGTCGCGCGAGAACTGACTCGTCGCCTCGACGATGCGCGCCTCGATGAGCGCCTGCGGGGTCTGCGTGTCGAGCGAACGTACGAGCTGCTCGATCTGGTTCAGGTTGGGCGCAGTGTCGCGCACGATGAGGACGTTCGTGCGGTCGTCGACGGAGAGCGTCCCGCGACCCGAGAGGAGCTCTCGCGCGCGCGGCGAGATCTCGCTGCCGAGGGCGTAGCTCACGGGGATGAGCCGCGTCTCGAGGGGCTCGAGCTGCTGGTTCTGCTTGGCGCGCTCGATGGCCAGCTCGCGCTCCTTGTCGAGCACCGACTGCGGAGCGATGCGAATGATGTTTCCATCGCGCTGCATGCCCAGGGAGCGCGCCGCGAGGATGACCTCGAGCGCACGGTCCCACGGGACGTTGTGCATGCGAATGGTGACGTTGCCCGTCACGTCGTCGGAGGTGACGATGTTGACGTTGCCCACCTCGGCGAGGAGGCGCAGCACGTTGTGGATGTCGGCGTCGCGAAGGTCGATGTCGATGCGACGCCCGGTCTGCGCGGCGGGGCCGCGCGCGCCATTGATCTGCATCGGCACGGTGGAGAGAAACCCGGCCTCTTCCGCGTTCTCGGATCGCACCACGGCGGGCTCTTCGCGCGCGATCACCCGTGAGGGCGGCCGCTGCGTAGAGGGCGCGGGGTTCTCCGTGGACGGCAGGGGCTGGGCGGTCGCCGAGCCTGGGGTGAGCCAGGCGAGGGCGGCCAGGAGGGGTCCTGCGAAGCGCCAGGGTACGTGGCGGCTGCGCGAAGGACCGGGGGACCGCGTTGGATTTCTACGGTGCATCCGAGGACCTCACAGAAGGTTCCCTGCGACCGTAGACGCACGCGCTTCGGACTCCCGCATTTCAGGCGACGATTCCCGTTCTGTCGCCTCGCGGGCACCGTATTGGCGTTCGCGCGGCGCCGCGCGGTATCCCCGCGCAGAGCACATGACGGAACACACGCAACGGGCCTCGTGGGACGAGTACTTCATGCAGATCGCCGTGACGGTCGCGTCGCGCGCCACCTGCGACCGCAAGCACGTCGGCGCCGTCATCGAGCGCGGACGCACCATCCTCGCCACGGGCTACAACGGCTCCGTGGGCGGCCTCGAGCACTGCGACGAGGTCGGCCACATGATGGAAGATGGCCACTGCGTGCGGACCATTCACGCCGAGGCCAACGCCGTGATCCAGGCCGCGCGCAACGGCGTGCGCATCGAGGCCGCGAGCATCTACGTCACGGCCTCGCCGTGCTGGCAGTGCTTCAAGATGATCGCCAACGCGGGCATCAAGCGCATCGTGTTCTGGGAGTTCTACCGCGACCAGCGCATCTTCGAAGTGGCCCGCCGGCTGGGCATCGAGCTCGTGCACCTGAACGCTCCCGCCCCCGTCGCTGCCGAGGGCTGAGTGACGGGCTACGTCACTCGTTCGGGTGCGTAGCTTGACGGGTGTTCAGTGATATCTTATTCCGCTTCTCACACGAGGAACGACGCATGACGACGGACGGCATCGCGGACGAAATCACAGTCGCCGCGCCCACCACGACCACGACGGGTCGACGCTCCACCGCCGAGGCGATGGCGACCAAGCAGCGCGACATCTCGGTGAGCGAGTTCTTCACCAAGAACCGCCACCTGCTCGGCTTCGACAACCCCGCCAAGGCGCTTCTCACGACGATCAAAGAGGCCGTCGACAACGCGCTCGACGCCTGCGAAGAGGCGGGCATCCTGCCGTCGCTCATCGTGCAGATCGAAGAGGTCTCCGAGGGGCGCTACCGCGTGCGGGTCGAAGACAACGGCCCCGGCATTGTGAAAGAGCAGATTCCGAAGATCTTCGCGAAGCTGCTCTACGGCTCGAAGTTTCACCGCCTGCGCCAGTCGCGCGGGCAGCAGGGCATCGGCATCTCGGCGGCGGGCATGTACGGCCAGCTCACCACGGGGCGCCCCGTGGTGATCGTGAGCAAGATCGGCGAGGGGCGGCCCGCGTGGCGCCTCGAGGTGCGCATCGACGCGCGCACCAACAACCCCGAGGTGCTCAACAAAGACCGCGACAAGACCGTGCCGTGGGAGAAAGATCACGGCACCGCCGTGGAGATCGAGCTCACGGGCCTCTACCGCGGCGGGCGCACGAGCGTCGACGCGTACCTCGAGCAGACCGTCGTGGCCAACCCCCACCTCGAGCTCACCTACAAGCCTCCGCGCGGCGCGTCGGTGCACTGGCCGCGTGTCGCCGAGGTGCTCCCGCCCGAGGCGCAAGAGATCAAGCCGCACCCGCACGGCGTCGAGCTCGGGATGCTCATCAAGATCCTCCACGAGGCGGGCAGCCGCACGGTGCACGCCACGCTCGTGAGCGAGTTCTCGCGCGTCACCGACGCCGTGGCCGACGAGCTCTGCCAGCGCGCGGGCGTCGACCCGCTCACGCTCGCGCCGAAGCTCGACGGCGCGCACATCGAGGCGATGCACGCGGTGATGGTGAGCTCGCAGGCCGTGCTGCCGCCGCCCAAGCGCTTCGCGTCGCGCATCGCCAAGAGCGACGGCTCGCTGCGCGACGAGATGCTCGAGGAGGGCTCGGGCTTCTCGCAGGGCCTCGCCGACGCGGTGGCGAAGCGCGCGGGCCTCGATGCGACGGTGAAGGCGCGGCTCGTAACGCCCGCGCAGATCGAGAAGCTCTACGCCTCGCTCGCGAACTCGCAGGTGAAGATCCAGCCGCCGCCCGCCACCTGCGTGGTGCCGGTGGGCGAGCAGCTCATCATCGACGGGCTCAAGCGGCGCTTCAAGGGCGAGTTCTTCGCGGCGCACACGCGCCCGCCGGCGGTGTATCGCGGCAACCCCTTTGTGGTCGAGGCGGGCATCGCCTTCGGGGGCCAGCTCGCCAAAGACGAGAGCGCCGACCTCATGCGCTTCGCCAACCGCGTGCCGCTGCTCTACCAGCCGCGTGCGTGCGGTATCAGCGAGGCGGTCACCAAGGTCGACTGGAAGAGCTACGGGCTCCAGCAGCGCAGGGGCGAGCTGCCCATCGGGCCGCTGGCGATCTTCGTTCACCTCGCGAGCGTGTGGGTGCCCTTCACGAGCGAGGCGAAGGAGGCGGTCGCCCACTACGACGAGATCGTGAAGGAGATTCGCTTCGCCCTCATGGAGTGCGGCCGCAAGCTGGGCGCCTGGGTGAAGGCGAAAGACGCCGAGCGGTGGGAGCACGAGCGTCGCACGCTCTTCGAGCGGTACATCAAAGAGCTGGCGGTCTCGATTCACAGCATCACCGGGGTCGACGAGGACAAGGTGGCGAGCGACTTCAGCCACGCGATGCTGAAGCACGTTCACATCACCCCGAAGGCGCCCGTGAGCGAGGGCGGCCCCGCGCCCGAAGGGGCGCCCGAGGCCGTGCTGGAGGGCGTCGAGACGGCCGTGGCGGCCAACGACGAGGGGCGCAGCCCGAGCGACCTTCCGCCCGCCGAGGTGGCTGCCGTCGAGGCGCATGTGGAGGTGCCCGTGGCGAAGGCCCCGAAGGCGCCGCGCGCGATGGATGACTTCGGCGACGAGCAGATGTCGTTCGGCTTCGGCACGGGCTCGGCCTTCGAAGACGTGACGCCCAACAAGACGCGAAAGTACGCGCGGCCCGGGTCGGTGGCCGAGGCGCCCAAGCGGGCCACGGTGCCCGCCGCCGAGGTCGACGCCGCGATGCCCGAAGCGCCTGCGGCGACGCCTGCGAAGGCCGCGAAGCCCGCGTCGACGCGCAACAAGAAGTAGACGCCTTCAGGAGAGATCAGCCATGGACGCTCGCGACAAGAAGACGCTCAAGAAGATCTCGGACCTCGCCCACAAGGCGCTGGTCGACGCGCGCCTCGAGAAGAACCCCTCGCTCGAGATCCCCGTGCGCGCCCTGTCGAACGTGAATTTCGACAAGGACGAGCGGGTGATTCGCATGGGCGACTCGAAGCAGTCGCGGGTGTTCTTTCATTACAAACAGGCCAAGCTGTACATGCAGACGTTTCTGATCGCAGAGCGCTGCAAGAAGCTCATCGAGGAGGGTGCCACCACCTCGATTCGTGACATTTATTATGACGCCAAGCACAGCGTGGC
>CANMAT010000052.1 GCA_947494865.1 Deltaproteobacteria bacterium | reverse complement strand
TGTGATTCTTCGCAAGTCGCAGCAGGTGGTGCGCATCACGGGCCTGCGCGGCACGCCCACCCTCGACGCCGCGCGCGTCAGCGTGGGCTCGGAGCCCACGGGCCTCGCCATCTCCCCCACGGGGCGCAGGCTCTACGTTTCGAACTGGGCTGAGGGCACCGTGAGCGAGGTCGACACCACCACGTGGGCGGTGACCGGCACCGTCGACCTCAACGCCGCGATCGCCGAGAGCCCCGTGCTCGGCCCGGGCGTCGCGCCGCGCAGGGGCCTCGCGCACCCGCGCGCCGTCGTGGTGACCAACAACGGCAACGGCGACGACGCCGACGAGACCGTGTACGTCACCGAGTTCTTCTCGCAGGCGCGCGGGGGCACGTTGCCCACCGACGGGAGCGAGTTCGACGTGGGTCGTCAGGGCGTCGTGTACCGCTTCAACGCCGGCACGCGCGCCGTGGCGCCGCTCATCTACCTGGGGCCCACGACCGACACGGGCTTCCGCGACTCGGTGGGCGCCACCTCGGCCGCGACGGGGCAGGTCACGGGGTGCTTCCCCAACCAGCTCTTCAGCGCCACGCTCAACAACAACCGGCTCTACATCACGGGCATGTGCGAGTCTCCCCGCGGCCCGACGGGCCCGGTGACCCCGGCGGGCGCCTCGGCCGCGCTCACCAACAACTTCAAGACGCAGATTCACCCCACGCTCTACGTGGTCGACACGACCTCGAACGCCGAGCGCGAGGGCGAGCGCATCACCCTCACGCGCGCCTGGCAGAGCCTCTTCGACACCGCGGCCACGCCCGACGACGGCACGCGCCGCATGCCGCTCATTCCGCTCGACCTCACGTTCGTGCCCACGAGCCGCATCGCGTACATCACCGCGTACGGCTCCGACGCCGTGTTTCGCCTGCGCTTCGGCGACGACGGCGCCCTCGCCGAGACGGGCTCGCCTGCGACGCCGTTCATCAACCTCGCGCCCGCCGGCGCCGTGCCCGCGGGGCGCCTCCCCGTCGGCATCGTGGTGAACCCCACCGCCCGCTCGCACGCGTACGTGCTCAACGCCAACTCGCGCAACGTGTCGGTGGTGCAGCTCTCGACGCAGACCACCATCGGGGCCGTCGCCTCGGCCGACGCGCCCGCCGCGGGCATGGCGACGAGCGTCAACGACGGCCAGCGCTTCTTCGTCACAGGCCTCGGCCGCTGGTCGCTCCGCGGCCAGGGGTGGAACTCGTGCGAGACCTGCCACCCCGACGGGCTCACCGACAACGTGACCTGGTTCTTCGCCCGCGGCCCGCGGCAGACCACCTCGCTCGACGGCACCTTCGACCGCATGGGCAACCAGCGCCTCCTCAACTGGACGGCCATCTTCGACGAGGTGCACGACTTCGAACTCAACACCCGCGGCAACTCGGGCGGCGTCGGCGCCATCGTGCACCGCGCCAACGACGGCGCCATGCCGCCGGCGGTGGGGGCGAACGATCGCATCATCTTCGACGGCACCGCCGCGACGGGCGCGCAGGTGCCTACGGCCGGTCCGCAGGCGGGCCTCAACGGCTCGACGCGGCAGCTCATGCCCGACGGCGCGGGCACCGCCGCGGGCCCCGTCGCGGGCGCTGATGCGGGCGCGCCGGGCGTGCTCCGCTCGGCCCTGGCCGACTGGACCGACATCGACAACTACACCAAGGCCATTCGCGCGCCGCGCGGGCCCAACTCGCTCTCGATGGCCGACGTGACCGCGGGCCGCGCCCTCTTCGTCGAGCACAACTGCGCGGGCTGCCACGGCGGCACGCAGTGGACCATCTCGCGGCGCTTCTTCGCGCCGGGCAACGCGAACAACAACCCCATGACGGGCGTGCTGCGCGCGATGATGTACACGGCGCCGGCGATGTTCCCCGCGGCGCTCAACCCCGCCACGGCCGGGGCGGGGCGCACAGCGGCCCTGCGGCTCACGCCGATGGACGCCGCCAACGACCAGATCAACTGCGTGCTGCGTAACGTGGGGACCTTCCCCGCGGCGCTCAACACGGCCCAGGACGGCGTCGCCCCCGCGGGCGTTCGCGTGCGCGAGGCGCGCGCCGACATGACCGCCAACGCGCAGGGCCTCGCGGGCTTCAACCCCCCCGCGCTCGTGGGCATGGGCACCGCCGCGCCGTTCTTCCACGCGGGCAACGCGCGCACCCTCGAGGAGCTGCTCTCGACCACCTTCGACGCTCACTATCGCGCCATGTCGGCGAACTTCCTCCAAACGGGCGACCGCGCGGTGCAGGTGCGGCAGCTCGTGGCCTTCCTCCTCTCGATCGACGACGACACCGCCGCGGTGCCGCCGCCCACGACCCTCGGGTACAACCCCGACCTCTGCCCCGCCTCGCTGCCCTGATCGTAGGCCCGCGCGACGGGGGGCCACTCTCTTCTGCCCCCCATCGCGCTCCGGCGCGTACACTCGCGGCCTTCTCTCGCGAGGGACCGCTCATGCCCGCAGACCTTCGAGACGTGATCGCGCTCCTGCAGCGCGACGGCCTGAGCGCCGCATCACGCGACGCGCTCGCCGCGCTCTCTCCCGACGACGCCGTGAGCGCGCTCGTCGAAGCCCGCTTCCCTCAGTACGCCGCGCGCGCCGTCGACGCGCTCGGCGACGCGCTCGGCGATGCGTTTCTACAACGGGCCGACGCCGCGCAGCGCCACGACCGCGGGGTCGCGGTGCTCCTCTGCGGCGCGCTCGCGGCCCGGCGCCGCCGGGGCCTCGCGCTCGACGCGCGCCTCGACCCGTGGCTCTTCGACCAGGTGCGCGTCCCCTGGGCCGACGAGGTGCGCGCCCTCCTGCGCGAGGGCCTCGCCGCGCTGCCCCCCGCGCGCCGCGAGGCGGCGGTGTTCGGCGACGGCGCGCGCATCGCGTGGACATATCTCGTCACATGCTCCGGCGACGCGGCGGCGCGCCTCGCGGTGCGGGTGGCGTCGTTCGACCCGCGCGACGACCTCTTTCCCTCGTGGCGCCACGAGGTGGTCGCGGGGCTCGCCTCGCTGGGCGCATCAACGTCGCCCTTCATCGCCGCGGCGCTTCGCAGCGGCGAGGGCTCGCGCGCGGGGCGCCGCGTGCTCACGGCGGCGCTCGCGCGCCTCGACGGCGAGCTCGACGCCCTGCGCGCGTGCCTCGACGACCCCGACCCCGTCGTGCGCGCCCTCGCCCGCGACGGCTTCGACCGCCGCCGCGCGCCGCTCGCGCCGACCGCGCGCGTGCCCGGGCAGTGCCTGCAGGCCCGCGCCCTGCGCGCGGCGATCACCCGCGAAGAGTCTGCCTCGCTCGCGGCCTACGCGGCCTCCGTAGCGGCCGAGGCGAAGGCCTCGCAGCGCCCCGTCGACGCCGTGCTCGACGCGCGGCCGGTGCCTGTGCCCGACCCCGTGCGCGCCCTCGCCGCGACCGCGGGCGCGTGGCTCGAGGCCCTGCGGGCGGGCGCCCACGACCCGCCGCTGTACGTCTTCGAAATCGTCATGCGGGCCTGCATCCTGGCTGCCGACGGCGACGCGCTCGCGCCGTGGGTGGTTGCCGACGCGCTGTGCCGCATGCCCCCCGACGACCTCGACCCGCTGCGGCACCCGCGCGCGTTCCTGGCGCTCCCGGAGGCTCCCCTCGAGGCCGTGACGCGCGCGCTCGGCGCCATGCTGTCGCCCGAAGACGCCGGCAACCCGCTGCGCCTTTACGACTGGCTCGCGACGCGCGCCGCGGGCGACGCGCCCGCCTTCGCGCGGGGCCTCGTCGACCCCGACCCCCGCATACGGCTCATCTGCGAGCGCGCCACGGGGAGGCGCCGCGCGCCCGAGCACAGGCCGTTCTCACTCATCGCGCTGCGCGCCGCCTTCGCGCCGCTGCGCGCGGGTTCGCACTACGGAGACTTCAACCTCCTCGCCATCGACCACGAGGCGCAGCGCTGGGAGGCGTCGACGCGCCTCGACCCCGACGACGACGCCGCGGCCCTGCGCGCGCTCGACGAGGCCGCCCTCGCGCTCACGCTCGAAGGCCCGCTCGCGCCCGGGGAGATGGCACTCCGCATGGCGAGCGCGGTCGAGGCCGACGACTCGCGGGTGCGCGAGGCGCAGTGGTCGCCGACGACGCGCGCTGGCCTCGCCGACGAGACGATCGGCACGATCGTGAGCGACGACCCGCGGGTAACCAGCGCCGAGGCCGCGGCGCGCGTCGAGGCGCTGATGGCGCTCGTGGGGGCCTCGCCCGCGATGCTCATCGCGCAGGGCGTAGCGAGCGCGGCGTGGTCGTGGGCGTGGTTCGTTCAAGACCCGTCGAGGCGCTTCTCGGTGATGGTGCTCTATCTCAACGATCAATGAGTTGAAGCTGTACGAGATTTCTCTCTCCCCTTGCGAGCCTGACGGATCGTAAGTTCGACGGCGATGACCTTCGGGCGCGCACGCATTCTGGTTTTGTCTTCGTGGTTCGTCGCGGGCTGCTCGGGCTCGTCGATCGTCGGCCCGCTCGGCGACGCCTCGCTCGACGCGTCGGGCTCCGACATCGCGGCCGACGTCGCGATCGATCGCGCCGACAGCGCGCCCGACGCGCCCGCTCCCCTCGACGCACCGGCAGACACGCCCGCAGATCTCACCGACGCGGCGCTCGACGCGCCCGCAGACCTCACCGACGCGGCGCTCGACGCGCTCGCAGACCTCACCGACGCGGCGGCCGACGCCGACGACGCGGCGGTGCTCGTCGACGCGCCCGACGCGACGGATGCGACCGCGGTGACAGACGCGGGCGACGCGGGCGACGCGGCCGACGCGGCCGACGCGGCCGACGTGCCGCGCGACGTGATGCTGCAGATCGACGTGCCGCTCACGGACCCGGTGCTGCCGCGGCCCGGACGCAGCGGCGCGGTGGCGGTCACGCGCGACGACCGCATCGTGGTCACGGCCAATCGCGGCGCCGACACGGTGTCGGTCTTCGCGGCGTCGACGGGCGTCGCGCCCGCCGCGCTGCGCCTCGCCGAGGTGTCGACGGGCGCCAACAGCGAGCCGTGGCACGTCGCGATGGCGCCCGACGGAGACAGCGCGTACGTGCTCCTGCGACGCGCGCAGCGGGTGGTGCGGGTCACGCGCCTCCACGCGGGGGCGCCGCTCCTCGGGGCGACGCGGGCGCCTACGGGGGCCGAGCCCACGTCGATGGCGCTCTCGCCCACGGGCGCCACCCTCTACGTCGCCAACTGGGGCAGCGGCACCGTCACCGTCATCGACACGGCCACCATGAGCGCGACGCGCAGCGTCGACCTCAACGGCCCGCTCGCCGCGTCGGGCATGCTCGGCGACGGGCTCACCGGGCGCCCCGGGCTCGCGCACCCGCGCGCCATCGTGGTGACCAACAACGGCGACGCCAACGACGCCGACGAGACGCTCTTCGTCACCGAGTTCTTCGCGCAGCGCCGCGTGACGGGCGCGCCCGCGGGCCTCGAGCGCTTCGACCAGAGCCACCTGGGCGTGGTGTACCGCGCGCCCCTGGCGACCGCCGCGGTGAGCCTGAGCACCATCGCGCCCGTGACCGACATGGGCTTTCGCGCGGGTGACAACAGCGTCGCGGGCTGCGTCCCCAACCAGCTCTACGCCGCCGCCGTGGCGCAGAACAAGGTCTTCGTCACCGCGGTGTGCGCCTCGCCGCGCGGGCCTGTCGGCGCCGTCACGGTGACCGCCGACGGGGGCGTCGACGCGGGCGTCGATGTCGCGGACGCGGGCGTTGATGTCGCCGACGCGGGCTCCGACGCCGCGAGCGACGCGCCGCCCGTTCCGCCGCTCGACCCCGCGGGCGCGAACTTTCGCACCGAGCTCACGGGCGCGATCTTCGTGCTCGACGCGGTGACCGGCGCGGAGATCACCGCGGGGCGCACGCTCTTCACGCAGCGGTGGAGCGCGCTCTACGACCAGCGGCGCGGCGCTGACGATGCGTCGCGGCGGTACCCGCTCATCCCCATCGACCTCGATTTTGTGCCCAACGCGACGGGCGGAACGTCGACCAGCAACGTGGCCTACGTGGCCGCGTACGGCGCCGACGGGGCCTTCCGCGTGACCTTCAACGCCACGACGGGCGCGTTTACGAGCGTCGGCGCCACGACGGGCAACGCCTTCGTCGACCTCGGCGCGGGACGGGCCCCGTCGGCCCCCGGGAGCGGCCCCTACGGCATCGCGACGACCACGCTCGCCACCAACGCGTTCACCGTCAACGAGTTTACTCGCAACCTCTCGGCCATCGACCTCACCGCGCAGCTGGTGACCGCTACGGAAGAGACCGTGACGCTCCCGGCGACGGCCAACCAGAGCGCCCTGCGCGGGCGGCGCTTCTTCGTCACGGGCCTCGGCCGCTGGTCGTTCAAGGGCCAGGGGTGGAACTCGTGCGAGAGCTGCCACCCCGACGGCCTCAGCGACAACATCACCTGGTTCTTCGCCCGCGGCCCGCGGCAGACGCTCCCCCTCGACGCCACGCACGACGCCCTCGGCAACCCCCGGGTGATGAACTGGACGGCCGTCTTCGACGAGGTGGCCGACTTCGAACTCAACGTGCGCGCCAACTCGGGCGGCGTCGGCGCGATCGTGCACCGGCGCGGCGACGGGGCGATCCCCCCGAGCGTCACCAACGCCGACCGTATCGTGTTCGACGGAACCACCCCGACGGCCCCGCAGGTGGCCACCGCGCAGCCCCACGACGGCCTCAGCGGCTCCGTCGACTCGATCGCCACTACCACCGCCACGGGGACGCCACGCAGCGCCCTCGACGACTGGGGCGACGTGCGCGCCTACGTCACCCTCGTGCGCACGCCGCGGGCGCCCACGGACCTCGCGCCCGCCGACGTGACCGCCGGTCGCGCCCTGTTCGTGACCCACAACTGCGCGGGCTGCCACGGCGGCGCCGAGTGGAACGCCCTCTCGCGGCGCTTCTACGTGCCCGGCGCGACGACCACGGACCGCGCCGCGGGGACGCTCGTGCGCACGTCGTGGACGCGCCCCGCCAACCTCCCCGCCGCCGTGATGGCCGCCATGGGGACGTTTCGCCTCTCGCCCTTCGACGCCGCCAACGACCAGATCACCTGCGTGCTCCGCAACGTGGGAACGTGGTCTGCCACCGGCGTCGTCGCGCCGGGGGTGAACGCCCTCGAGGTGCGCGCCAACATGACCACCGCCTCGCAGGGGGCCACGGGCTTCAACCCCCCGTCGCTGCTGGGCCTCGCGCACGGGGCGCCGTACCTTCACGCGGGCAACGCGCGCACCCTCGAGGGCCTCCTCGGCGACGTGTTCAGCGCCCACCACCGGGCGTACAGCCCGGGCTTTCTCGCCTCCGACGCCACGCGGGCCACCGAGCTCCGGCAGATGGTCGCGTTCCTGCTCTCCATCGACGGAGACACCGCGGTGATCCCCGTGCCCACCCGGGTGAGCCCCATCGGGGGCACGGCCTTCGACCCCGACCCCTGCGCCCAGTTTCGGTGACCGATCACCCCTCTCGCAGCGCGGCGCGGTGCTTCGCTGAAACGCCTTTAGAATAGTGCATTGCGATTCAATGTGCGGTGAGGCTTGACGTTTCTGTCGCCTCGATGATAGAAGCCGCGCCCGTCCTCGGGGTGTACCTCGGTACTCTCTCTGTCCTTACAGGGCCCCCCTCGAAGACCCCTGAACATCGCGTCGAGAATCCTCTTTTCGCGCTGAGTCAGGTGTTCGCTCCCGCCGATCCACTGCTGTGTAAACCCGTCGCTCATTCGGGGCGATGGTGAACTCGGCACTCCCCTTCGGCGGGGTTCAAGCGAAGCGGTCACATCCATGACCTCGCGGCCCTGTAGGGGGACGCACGTCAGGTGATCGCGTGAAGATCGACACTCAACAGCTCAAAGCCGAAATCGAGCCCGTCGCCGCAGTACACGGTGTGGAGCTTGTTGCCCTGGAGTGGCTCCAGGGACCCGGCCGCGGGGTGTTGAGGCTCTACATCGATCGCCCCGGCACCGACCCCCGGGTCGACGCCGACCAGGGCTCGGGCGCCACGGCCGACGTGTGCGCGCGGCTCAGCCGCGACGTGAGCGCGGCGCTCGACAAGTTCGATGATGAGATCCCGACCGCGTACGACCTCGAGGTGAGCTCGCCGGGCTTCGAACGCCCGGTGCAGAAGCGCGAAGACTTCGAACGCTTCAAGGGCCTCGTGCTCAAGCTCAAGACCCGTCAGGCCATTGAGGGCCGCGGGTCTTTCGAGGGGCCCCTCACGGCCACGAAAGACCTCCCCAACGGCGACTACGCCGTGTGCATGACGGTCGACGACGACCGTCCCATCGAGATCGCCACGCGCAACATCGCGCGGGCCCGCCTCGCGGAGATCAAGCCCCCAAAGCCTGTGAAGCCCGCGAAGCACCCGAAGGCACCGCGAACGCCCCAGGCGCGCCCCGAGGGCGCCACCGCACCGCGAACAGGATCGACCGACCACGACGTGCGGAGCGACGCGCCCGAGAGCGCGGCCGCCCGTGACGAGAGGTAGAGACTCGCAATGGCAAAAGTCACCCCACCGCCGGCCCCTCCCGCCGGGCCGAACCTCAGCCAGACGCTGGACATCGTTGCCAAGGACAAGGGCATCGACCGGTCGCGCCTGGTCAAGACCCTCGAGGCCGCGATTCTGTCTGCGGCGCGCAAGCACCTGGGCGGCACGCGCGAGCTCGACGCGCGCTTCAACGAGCGCGAGGGCGGCGTCGACCTGTTCCAGATCATGCGGGTCGTCGACGTGGTGACGCAGCCCGAGCAGGAGATTCCGCTCGACCTCGCGCAGAAGTTCGGCCTCGCCGACGAGGCGGGCGAGCAGCTCGCCTTTCAGGTGTTCTACCGCCCTGAAGACGCGCCCAAGGGCGACGCGCAGGAGCAGAAGTTCGGCGACATGCTCCAGCTCCGGAGCGTGCGCAAGGGCTTCGGCCGCATCGCCGCGCAGGCCGCCAAGCAGGTGATCATTCAGCAGGTGCGCGACGCCGAGCGCGAGAACATCTTCAACGAGTACAAAGACCGCAAGGGCGAGATCATCACGGGCATCGTGCGCCGCTTCGAGCGCAACGACCTCATCGTGGATCTCGGCCGCACGGAGGCGATCCTGCGGTCGCGCGACCAGGTGCCGCGCGAGAGCTACCGCCCCGGCGAGCGCATCGTCGCGTACGTGAAGGACATCGAGCGCGAGGCCAAGGGCCCGCAGGTCATCCTGTCGCGCGCCGACGTGGGGCTCCTCATCAAGCTCTTCGAGAGCGAGGTGCCCGAGATCTACGAGAGCATCGTGAAGATCGTGGCCGCGTCGCGCGAGCCCGGCGTGCGCAGCAAGATCGCCGTGCAGTCGAAGGACGCCGACGTCGACCCTGTGGGCGCCTGCGTGGGCGTGAAGGGCTCGCGCGTGCAGGCCGTGGTGCAGGAGCTTCGCGGCGAGCGCATCGACATCGTGCCGTACGACCGCGACCCCGCGCGCTTCGTGTGCAACGCCATCGCGCCGGCGGAGATCTCGCGCGTGATCATCAACGAGTCGGATCACGCCATGGAGCTCGTGGTGCCCGACGAGAAGCTCTCGCTCGCGATCGGTCGCAAGGGGCAGAACGTGCGCCTCGCGTCGCAGCTCTCGGGGTGGAAGCTCGACATCATCTCCGAGACCAAGTTCAAGCAGATGGAGGAGGAGTCGATCAACGCCCTCTCCCTCATCGCGGGGGTGACGCCGACCATCGCGCAGACGATGTACAAGCTGGGCTTCCGCTCGCTCGAGGAGGTCGCCGAGGCGGGCGCCGACGAGCTGGCGGGCATCCCCGGCCTGGGCGGCGCCGAGAACGCCGATCGCATCAAGGCCGCGGCCGAGAACGCGATGGAAGAGGTTCGTCAGCGTCGTATTCGCGACGCGTCGAAGCGCACCGATGCGCTCTCCGAGCGCGACCGGCTGCTGTTCGTGCAGGGCGTCGGAGAGCACACGATCAACCTCCTGGCGCAGACGAACATCTCGACGGTCGAGCAGCTGCACCAGTGCCCCGAGGAGGTGCTCTTGCGAGAGACCGGCCTCGGGCTGCGCAAGGTGCGGCAGATCAAGCAGGGCGCGGCGACCTTTCTGAGCTCGGAGCAGAAGGTGATCGACGAGGCCCAGCGCGCGGCCCGCGCGGCGGCGCGCGAGGCGGCGGCGGCGGCGGAGAGCGCAGCGGCCGAGGGTGACAACGCAGGCAATGACGGCACCGCGGAGGTCGCGGGCTGATTCGCGCGGCGCGTATGCCGAGGAGACCGGAACCCGGAATGCACATGGCAACCCCCAGCACCCGACGACCGACGCAGGCGACCGAAGAGCGCGAGACGCGCGCCTCGGAGCGCACCTGTGTGGGCTGTCGCCGCGCCGCGAGCCCGCACGACCTCGTGCGGATCGTGGCGGGCGCAGACGGTCGCGTGGCGCTCGATCCGAAGGCGTCACGGGGCGGGCGAGGCGCGTGGGTTCACCCCGCGCGGGCGTGCGTCGAGGCGATGGTGAAGCGCCACGCGGCGGAGCGCACGCTCAAGGTCGACGTGCAGCGCGACCTCGACGCGGGGGCCATCCTCGCGGCGTTGCGCGAGGGGCTGCGGCGCAAGGTGCTGTCGCTCCTGGTGGTGTCCTCGCGGACGCGCTCCATGGCGCTCGGGGCCGAGGCCGTCGCGGCCTCGCTCGAGCGCGAGCGGGTGCCGGCGGTGGTGGTGGCACGCGACGCGGGATCCGTCGCGCTGTCTCTGGCAGAAGAGGGTTCCGATGGCGGCACGCGCGTGCTTCGCCATGCGACGAAGGCAGAGCTGGGAAGTGTGTTCCACCGCGGTGAGGTCGCCCTCGTGGCGATCCTCGATACGCGCATCGCGGCGGAACTTGTTGTGACGATCGATCGCCTCGCGGCGCTGGAGGACTGATGACGGGTACGGTGAAAGTCTATGAGATCGCCGAGGATCTCAAGCTGGATACGGAGACCGTACTCCAGAAGATCCAGGCGCTTGGCATCCCGGCGAAGAACAAGATGTCCAAGATCGACGCGGCCTATGTCGATCACATCAAGTCTTCGCTCGCCAAGGATCGTCAGGCGAGCTTCGTGGAGGTCGAGGTGGCCCCCGGCGTGCGCAAGCTGAAGCGCGTCGACCCTCCGCCCGCGCCGAAGCCCGTCGCGCGCCCGGTGGTGCTCCCCACCCCCGAGCCCACGCGCCCCGCGCCCGTGGCGGTGAAGCAGCCCGAGCCCGAGCCCGTGAAGGCGCCCGAGCCCGTGGCGGTGAAGCAGCCCGAGCCCGTGAAGGCGCCCGAGCCTGTGGCCGTCAAGGCCCCGGAGCCCGCGGTGGTGAAGGCCCCCGAGGTGACTCCCGAGCCCGTGAAGGCGCCGGAGCCCGTCGCGGTGAAGGCTCCCGAGAAGGCGCCGGAGCCCGTGAAGGCGCCCGAGCC
>CANMAT010000051.1 GCA_947494865.1 Deltaproteobacteria bacterium | reverse complement strand
CGCTCTCGACCGCGCAGGGCGGCCTCGCGCTGTTCGCGGCCGGCCGTAGCGCGCCCGCGCTCGTCACCGTCGACGGGCTGTGCGCGCCGGGCACGCGCACGGGCGCGGCGATCCTCGAGGCGGGCACCTACGTGCTCCGCGCGACGGGCGACGGCGCGGGCGCTCGCAGCGTTCACGTCGAGGCCGTGGCGGTGCCCGCGCGCGCGGCGGCCCCCGTCAACGCGAGCTCGTCGCGCGTCACGCTGAGCACGGCCACCCTCGACGAGGCTCCCTTCGACTGCCGCGCGAGCGAGGGCGTCGACGTGCGCGTGCTCGTGTGTCCGCGCGGCGCGAGCGCGGTGCTGTCGTCGCCGCGGGGCTTCCTCGCGTCGGTCGAGGGCGCTGCGGGCGGCCGCACCTGCTACCCCGTGTCGTCGCAACGTGCGCAGGCGGTGCCCCTGCCCGCGGGCGCGCTCGCGGTGGTGCGCGCCTGGCCGAGCGGCGCCGAGCGGGGCCCGGCCTTCGTCGATTTTCGCTGACGTGCGGCCCCTCAGCGGGGCGCGTGAATGGCCTGCGACACGGCCTCGAAGAAGCTCTGGCGAAAGCGCGCCGTCATGGGGCCCGCGGTGCGAAACAGCACGCGGCCCTCACGGCTGAGCACCAACACGTGGCTCTGTCCCGGGCGAAACCGGTAGGCGCGCCCCATGTCGCCCGTCCAATCGATCATGATCTCGTAGCCCTGCTGCCGCGCGATGTCGACGACGGCGTCGCGCGCGTAGCCCTTCGCGGGCCAGAAGTTGTACGAGCTGAGGTTGGCCACGGGCACCAGCGACACGTCGCGCGTGAGGTCGTCGGTGCGCGCGTGCTCGGCGAGCTCGCGCTTGAGCGTGTCGTTCTGCTGGTTCGAATCGCGGTCTTCGTAGAGAATGATCACCACGCGACCGAGGTAGTCGCGCAGCCTGCGGGTGGCGCCCGCGGTGCTTTCGAGCGAAAAGTCGGGCGCGCGCGGGAGGCCCACCGCCGTGGCCACCGAGGGGGCCTGCGCCGGGGGCGGTGCGGGCGGGTCGCCCGCGGCCCGCGAGGTCGCGAGGCACAGCGCGAGCGCGAAGGTGCGTCGTATCATGGGGGGAACTCTCTCAGAGGCTCGCGGCGGTGTCTTCATCGTCGAGGGCGTCTTCGCGCTCGCGCTGGGCGACGCGCTCGCGCAAGGCGCGCTCGATCTGGGCGCGCGCCGTGGCGATGTCGCGGTCGACGACGAGGCCGCCGCGGGCCGCGACGCGCTCGGCGATCGAGGCCACGCCGGGGCCGCCCACGAACCACGGGGTGCCCTCGCACGCGCGGGCGTAGGCGTCGACGAGCTCGTCGCCCTTGTCGCGCTCGAGCGGCGTCGAGAGCGACAGGCACACGCCCGCGGGGCTCATCTGGCGCACCGCGTCGGCGATGGCCTGCGGCGGCGTGCGCACCCCGAGGGTGACCGTGCTGATGCCCCACGACGCCAGGCGCAGCGCGACGCCGTGCACAGGCAGAACGTGGTCTTCGTCGGCGAAGCACGCGAGGAGCACCATGTAGGTGGCGTTGTCGGGGTTGGTGAGGCGCACCATCGCGCGCACGGTGTCGGCCACCGTGGTGGTGGCGATGTGCTCCTGCGCGACCGAGAGGGTGCCCGCGTGCCACATCTCGCCCACGCGGCGCATCACGGGCGAGAACACCCGCTCGAACACCGTGGTGGCCGAGCCGAGGTACTGCGCGCGCGCCACCTCGCGCTCCAGCGAGCGGGCGTCGAAGGCGCCGAGGGCGTCGAGGAGGCGGCGCACCGCGACCTCGTACGGGTCGCCGTCGGCGCCCATGAGGGTGGCCGCGCCGTCTTCGCTGGCCTTCACCATGCGCGCGGCTTCGGCGATCGACATGCCGTTGGCGCACAGGTCGCGCAGGCGGCGCACCATGGCCACGTCGTGGTCGCTGTAGAGCCGATACGCGGACGCCGTGCGCGCGGGCGTCGGGATGCCATACCGCCGCTCCCACGCGCGCAGCGTGGGGGCGGGAACGGCAGTGAGCTCAGAGACTACCTGGATTCGAAACCGACCGTTCGCTTCGCTCATGAGTGGTGTACGCAGTGTGATGAAACCAGAGGGCCGACCGTTGCATCGATGGTGGGTGCAATGTCTTGGTTTGGTGGCCGACGGTACGCTGGCAGGAGATAGACGACGTGCATGAAGTAGATACGAGGCCCCACGCGGTGGTGATCGGCAGCGGCTTCGGGGGGCTCGCAGCGGCGGTGCGCCTCGGGGCGCGAGGCTATCGGGTGACGGTGCTCGAGCGGCACCCGCACGTGGGCGGCCGCGCGCAGGTGCATCGGCAGGACGGCTTCGTCTTCGACGCGGGGCCCACGGTGGTGACGGCGCCGTTCATGTTTGAAGAGCTGTGGGCCCTCTGCGGCAAGCGCCTCTCCGACGACGTCGACATGCGTCCGGTGACGCCCTTCTATCGCGTGCGATTCCACGACGGCTCGGTGTTCGACTACACGGGCGACCCGGCGCACATGCGCCGCGAAGTGGCGCGCTTCTCGCCCGGCGACGTCGACGGGTACGAGCGCTTCGTGCAGATGAGCGAGAAGATCTTCAAGGTGGGCTTCGAACAGCTCGCCCACGTCCCCTTCGGCTCCTGGGGCTCGATGCTGCGCATCGCGCCCGACATGGTGAAGCTCGAGAGCTATCGCACCGTGTATGGGCTCGTTTCGAAGTTTCTCAAAGACGACAAGCTGCGGCAGGTGATGAGCTTTCACCCGCTCCTCGTAGGCGGAAACCCCTTCTCGACCACGTCGATCTATACGCTCATCGCGTTTCTGGAGCGCAAGTGGGGCGTTCACTTCCCCATCGGCGGCACCGGTGTGCTGGTGAACGGCCTCGTGGGGCTCATCGAGGGGCAGGGCGGCGCGGTGCGCCTCGGCGCCGAAGTGAAGCGCATCGTGGTGGAGGGCAAGCGCGCCGTCGGCGTCGAGCTCGCGGACGGCGAGCGCGTCGCGGCCGACGTGGTGGTCTCCAACTGCGACTCGGCGTGGACGTACCGCCACCTCGTGGCGCCCGAGCACCGCCCCTCGTGGAGCGACGCGCGCATCGAGCGGTCGCGCTACTCGATGTCGCTCTTCGTGTGGTACTTCGGCACGAAGCGCCGCTACGAAGACGTGGCGCACCACACCATTCTGCTCGGTCCGCGGTACGAGGCCCTCCTCAACGACATCTTCGAGAAGAAGGTGCTCGCCGACGACTTCAGCCTGTACCTCCACCGCCCGACGGCGACCGACCCCGCGATGGCGCCCGAAGGGTGCGACGGGTTCTACGTGCTCTCTCCCGTGCCGCACCTCGATGCCGGCATCGACTGGTCGGTGCGCGCCGAGATGTACCGCAAGAGCATCGAGCGATACCTCTCGCGCACCGTGATGCCCGGCCTCGAGAGCGAGATCGTCACGTCGCGCGTGCTCACCCCGCAGGCCTTTCAAGACGACCTGCTGTCGTTCAAGGGCGCCGCCTTCGGCATGGAGCCCGTGCTCACCCAGTCGGCGTACTTTCGCCCGCACAACAAGAGCGAAGACATCGAGGGGCTGTACCTCGTCGGCGCGGGCACGCACCCGGGGGCGGGCCTCCCCGGCGTGCTCTCGTCGGCGCGCGTGCTCGACACCGTGGTCCCCGATGCTCGCGCGCGCTGACCGCTACGACGAAGACGTAGCTCGCTGCAGGGCCATCCTCCGCGAGGGGTCGAAGAGCTTTCACGCCGCCTCGCTGCTCCTCCCCGCGCGCGTGCGCGGCCCCGCGTCGGTGGTGTACGCCTTCTGCCGCGTGGCCGACGACGCCGTCGACACCGTGTCTCCGCGGCAGGCCCCCGAGGCCCTCGAACGGCTTCGTGCGCGCCTCGAGCGCGCCTACGCGGGCGCGCCGCAAGATCACCCCGTGGACCGCGCCTTCGCGACGGTGATCGAGCGCCACGCGATGCCCCGCGCGGTGCCCGAGGCCCTCCTCGAAGGCTTCGCGTGGGACGTCGAAGGCAGACGTTATGAAGACCTCTCGGGCGTGCTCGCCTACTCGGCGCGCGTGGCCTCGGCGGTGGGCGTGATGATGACCGTGCTCATGGGCCGCCGCGAGCCCGCCGTGCTCGCCCGCGCGTGCGACCTCGGCGCGGCCATGCAGCTCACCAACATCTGCCGCGACGTGGGCGAAGACGCGCGCAACGGCCGCGTGTACCTGCCCCTCGCGTGGCTGCGCGAGGCGGGCGTCGATGTAGAAGCGTGGCTGCGCGAGCCCGCGTTTACACCCGCCGTGGGGGCCGTGATCGAGCGCGTGCTGCGCGAGGCCGACGGGCTCTATGCGCGCGCCGACCTCGGGGTGCCGATGCTCCCGCGCGACTGCCGCCCGTCGATCCGCGCGGCGCGGCTGCTCTACGCCGACATCGGGCGCGTGGTGCGCGCGCGCGGGTGCGACTCGGTGGGCTCGCGCGCCGTGGTGTCGCGTGCGCGCAAGCTCGGGCTCGTGGTGAAGGCCTCGTGGGCGCGCTTCTCGGCCGATCGCGAGCCGCAGGCGGGCGATCCGCCGCCGCTCGACGAGGTGCGCTTTCTGCTCTCGGAGAAGGCATCGTGACCGCCCTCGACGAGGCCCGCGCCAGGGTGCGCGCGTGCGCGGGCGACGAGCTCCTCGAACGCCTCGAGCACCTCGACGGCGCGCGGAGCACCCGCCCCCGCGACGACGATTCTCCCACCGCGCCCGACCGCGGCGCGCACGCTGACTACGACGTGGCGCTCGTGGGCGGAGGGCTCTCGCTCCTCTACGCGCCTGCGCTCGCTTCGAAGGGCCTGCGCGTGGCGGTCTTCGAACGCGGCACCGCAGGGGCCACGCACCGCGAGTGGAACGCGAGCGGCCCCGAGCTCCAGGCCCTGGTGCGCGCGGGGGTGCTCACCGACGACGAGCTCGCGGGGCTCGTGCTCGCCCGCTACCGCGCGGGCTTCTGCCGCTGGCACAACGGCGGGACGTACCCCGTGGCCAGCGTGCTCGACCACGCCGTCGACGCGGCCGCGCTGCTCGCGATCGTGCGGGCGCGGGCGGTGGCCGCGGGGGTGAGCGTGTTCGATCACCACGCGCTCGTGGGCCACGCGGCGGGCCCCGACGCCATCGCGCTGCGCCTCCGCACGCGCGACGGAGCGACGAAGAACGTGAGTGCGCGGCTCATGATCGACGCGCGCGGAACGGCCTCGCCGTCGGCCACGGCGGACCTCGTGTGCCCCACCGTGGGCGGTGTGCTCGAGGGCCTCGCGGTGGGGAGCGCGCCCGACGAGATCGACCCCGCCGTGGGCGAGATCCTGGTGACCACCGAGGGCGTCGAGGCGGGCAGGCAGCACATCTGGGAGGGCTTTCCCGCACGGCCCGGTGAGACCACCGTGTACCTCTTCTATTACGACCGCGCGGGGGCCGTGGGCGACGGCTCGCTGCTGCGCCTCTACGCGCGCTTCTTCGACACATTGCCGCGGTACAAGCGTGGCGACGCGCGCCTCGTGCGACCGACCTTCGGGTACATCACCGGGTGGTCGCGGCTGAGCCCCGCGCCGCGCGCTCCGTCAGCCCGCGTGGTGCTCGTGGGCGACGCCGCCGCGCGCCACTCGCCGCTCACCTACTGCGGCTTCGGCGCTACGCTGCGCTCGCTCGGCCCCGCCACCGATCGCATCGCGCAGGCCCTCCACGACCGCGCCGAGGCGAAGCTCGGTCACATCGTGCACGACACCGCGCTCCACGCGGGGACGGGCGCCCTCGCCCACATGATCGCCTCGCCGCCGCAGAGCCCCGCGCGCGCGGGAGAGCTCAACGCGCTGCTCGACGCGGCCTTCTCGACGCTGCACTCCATGGGAGACGCGGCCTTCGGCGCGCTCCTCCGCGACGAGATGCCCGTGCGGGATTTCGTTCAGTTTCTACGGGTCACGTCGGCGAAGCACCCGCGGGTGTACCCCGAGGTGTTCCGCGTGCTCGGCGCCATGGGCGTGTCGCGCTGGGGAGCGGGCATCGCGCGGGCGTGGCTCGGGGCGGGGCCGTGATCCCGGCGCGCAAGAGCCCGTGGTTTCGCCGGTGGTTCGCGGGCCACGTCGCGGGGCGCATGCGCGGGCGCTTCGAGACGGTGCGCGTGGCGGGCCTCGACCGGCTGCGCGTGGCGCTCGCGCAGGGCCCGGTGCTCGTGGTGTCCAACCACGTGAGCTGGTGGGATCCGATGCTGGTGCTCGTGCTCACCGAGCGCATCATGCCGTGTGATTCGTTCGCGCTCATGGACGCGAAGAACCTCACGCGGCTGCCCTTTCTGGGGCTCATCGGGGGCTTCGGGGTCGACCTCACGAGCGCCGCCGACGGGGCCTCGGTGATGCGCTACGCGGCCAAGCTGCTCAACGCCCCGGGGCGCCTCGTGTGGATGTTTCCGCAGGGGCGCGAGCGGCCGCACACCGAGCGACCGCTGGGCTTTCGCAAGGGGAGCGCCGAGATCGCGCGCGTGGCGAAGGCCGTCACGGTGCCCCTCGCGCTGCGCTACGAGTTCATGCACACCGAGCGGCCGCATCTGATCGTTGATGTGGGCGAGGCCTTCGCGCCCGAGCGCGACGTAGAGAAGGGCCGCGACCTGCACGAGCAGCGCGTCACCGAGGCCCTGGCGCGCATCGACGGCGCCCTCATCGCGGGGGATCTCAGCGCGTACGAGACGGTGCTCACCACGCCGCGCGATCGCGTGGGGCCGTGGGCCGAGCGCATGCTCGCGTGGGCCACGCGGCCCCGGTAGCGCCCATCCAGTGAACGCCCCGGGGCGCGCGATGCACCCTTGCGCGCGCGCCGCGCGATGCCGACGTTGGCGCCCCCAAACAGCGCCGACGGTTCGGCGCCTGGTCTCATCTCTCCGAGGTTTCTGATGCTCTTCGACTCGCTGAAGCTCGGATCGCTCACGCTCTCCAACCGCGCCGTCATGGCCCCGATGACGCGCTCGCGCTCCGTCGAGCACAACGCGCCCAACGCCCTCGTGGCCGAGTACTACGCGCAGCGCGCGAGCGCCGGGCTCATCGTGACCGAGGGCACCTCGCCCTCGCCCGACGGCCTCGGATACGCGCGCATCCCCGGCCTCTACAACGACGCCATGGTGGCCGGGTGGCGCCTCGTCGCCGACGCCGTGCACGCGAAGGGCGGCGCGATCTTCGTTCAGCTGATGCACACGGGCCGCGTGACGGCCGCCGCCAACCTGCCCGAGGGCGCGCGCACCGTGGGCCCCACCGACGCGACGCTCGAAGGTCAGATGTACACCGACGCGGCGGGCATGGTGGGCCACACGCAGCCCCACGCGCTCACCGACGCCGAGGTCGAGGCCGTGATCGAGGAGTACGTGCACGCCGCGAAGCGCGCGCGCGAGGCGGGCCTCGACGGCGTCGAGCTCCACGCGGCCAACGGGTATCTCATCGAGCAGTTTCTCAACGCCAAGGTGAACACGCGCACCGACCGCTGGGGGGCAACGGCCGAGAACCGCAACCGCTTCGCCCTCGAGATCGCGAAGCGCACTGCGGCGGCCATCGGTGCCGACCGCGTGGGCGTTCGCCTCTCGCCCTACGGCGTGTTCAACGGCACCGGCGGCTTCGACGGCGTCGACGCGCAGTACGTCTCGCTCGTCGAGGCGCTCTCGGCGCTCGGCATCGCGTACGTGCACGTGCTCGACCACTCGGCGATGGGCGCGCCCCCGGTGCCCGCGTCGCTCAAGCAGTCGCTGCGCGCGGCCTTCAAGGGCACCTTTATTCTCGCGGGCGGCTTCGACCGCGACAGCGCCGAGGCCGCCCTCGCCGCGGGCCAGGCCGACCTCATCGCGTTCGCGCGCTCGTTCATCGCGAACCCCGACCTCGTGGCGCGCATGCGCGACGGCAAGGCGCTCGCGGCGCCCGACCCGTCGACGTTCTACACGCCGGGCCCCAAGGGCTACACCGACTACCCCGCCGCGGGCTGAGACGGCGCAACAGCGCGACCTCGCGCTTCGCCGACCCTCGCCGCCACCATGGCGGTGAGCCTCCGCGCGAAATAACTCGTTCCGCCACCCTGCGGGCTCGAGGTGTTTGCTCATGGCCCCACGCACGATCGATTGCAGTGACGTGCGCGACGTCATCGGGGGAGGAGAGCGCGTACACCGAGGCGCGCCTCACCTCCGACCCGCGCACGCAGGCGATTGCGCCGCGCGCAAGGGCTCCAACGCGAAGCCCGCCGCGCCGACCGGAGGGGCCCCACAGCCCCGCTGCCGCGGTGGGCGTCGCGTCTAGCGCGCTTCGAGGGCTTCGAGGGCGACGCCGGTGAACTGCTCGACGCGAGCGCGGGCCACGAGGTAGTCGAGCTCCCAGCGCGGATCGACGGGGGCGCCCTCGACGGGCGCGGGGCGCGCGCGGCGCAGTCGCTCGCAGCGCACGAGGGCGTCGAAGACCTCGCGCTCGAGGTGGAGCCTGCGGGCGGTGCGCTGCTCGTCGATGCGCCACAGGGTGGTCTCGTTCGGGTCGAACACCAGGCGGTCGAGCGAGAGGCTCACGCGCACGTCGACGTAGAGCGAATCGTCGAGGAGCTGCCGGTCTCCGGTGGCCGCGGTGTACTGCGTGGTCGAGGCGCCGGTGTTGCGGGCCACGCGCACCGAGAGCTGCGGGAGCCACGCGGCGTTGCGGGCGCGCGACGCGAGGGCGCGGGAGCCGCCGACGTCGAGGCCCGCGCGGGCGACGGCGAGGCGCGTGGCCGAGCGCACCACGGCGCGGTCGAGGAGCGACGGCGGGTCGCACTGCGCGGTGAGCGGGAGCGAGAGCATCGAGGCGGTGACGGCGGTGAGAAGCGTTGCGCGCGATGACATGGGAGAACCTCCTGGTGAACGGGCTTACGGGTCGATCGAGGGCCCGTCGGAGCCGCCCCACTCGAGGCGCAGTTCGAAGGTCGTACCCATCGGCGTGGTGAGCGACTCGGCGCGCGAGTCGGACCACGACGCGCCCGCCGCGCGGCGGGTGAAGCGCAGCGTCACGCGGGGCAGCCACCGCGCGGCGTGCGACGCGGAGGGCTGCGGTGCGAGGTCGGTGAGCGATGGGTCTTGCGGGTCGAGCCACGTCGAGGCGAGGAGCAGCAGCACGGGCGACATGGGCGCCCTTATCGTGCGCGCGCTGCGCGGGTTGCCCCCTCGCGAGAGAATCTTCGCGGGCGCTACGAGCTCGACGAGGGGCCGTCGCCCCACGCGCGCTGCGACGCTTCGAAGACCTCGGACGCCCCCTCGCGGAGGGCCGCCGGGGCGACGTGCGCGGCGGCGCGTACGGGCGCGCGCGCCACGGTGGCCTGCGTTTGCGCGACGCGGTCGGAGGCGCTCCCCCGCGGGGTGCGCACGACGGGGGCGTGCGCCAGCGGCGAGAACTCGCCACTGCGAACGACACCCACCGCGACGTGGTGCTCGGCGCCCGCGGGTACGCTTTGCACGAAGCGCTCGCCGGCGCGCGGGACGCCCGCGACGCGGCGCTCGACGCGCTCGACGTCGCCGTGGAGGCCCGGGCGCAGCGAGACCACGCACAGCGTGAGGGGCGCGTCGGGGGCGCGGTCGGCGGGCACCTCCCACCAGACGGTGAGGGTGCGCGGGTCGACGGCGAGGGCGCGCACCGTGAGGGCGTCGTAGCCCGCGGGGGGGGCCGCGCGGTCGAGCATCACCACGGGGTCGGGCGCGCTGGGGGCCGCGGGGGCGGCAGGCCCGAGGAGGCCCATGCCGCGGAGGGCGTCTTCGTCGTCGGGCGTGCGCGAGAGCACCGCGAGGAAGATGGCGCGCGCCTCGTCGGGCTTCGCCTGGCCGAGCAGCACGTGGCCCATGGTGGCCGTGGCGAACTCGAGGGGGAGGGCGTTCTCTTCGCCCTCTTCGTCGACGAAGCTGGGCGTGGCCTCGGGCGCGCGGGGCGCTTCGGGCTCGTGGGGCTGGTACGCGTCGCCGCCCGTGCGGGGCGCGGCCTCGGCGGGCGCGTCGAGCGCGGGGCGCGGGGCCGACACCGACGGCACCGCCTCGGGGTAGCGCGTGTGCGCGTCGTCGAGGAGCCCGCGCATCTTCGTCGTGAGCGCGCGCAGCGCGTCGAGCGGATCGGTGGAGTGGCTACGGGTCATCGTCGGGCTCCTGAGAGAGGGTGGCGCGGGCCTCGTCGGCGTCGCGCGCGATCTGGGCGCGCAGGGCGTCGAGGCCGTCGAAGCGCCGCTCGTCGCGGAGGCGCCTCACGAAGGTGATGCGCAGGGTGCGGCCGTAGAGGTCGCGGTCGACGTCGAAGAGGTGGGCCTCGATGGATCGCCCCGCGCGGAGCGTAGGGCGCGCGCCCACGTTGAGCACGGCGCCGTAGCGCAGCCCCGCCGGGTCGCCGTGCACGCGCGCCCGCACGGCGTAGACGCCGTCGCGGGGGAGGGCCTCGGTGGGCGTGGCGAGGTTGGCCGTGGGAAAGCCCAGCGTGCGCCCGCGGTGGAAGCCGTGCACCACGACGCCGTCGAGGTCGAAGCGGCGGCCGAGGAGGGTGCGCACGAGGGGGAGGTCGCCGTCGGCGAGGGCCTTGCGGGTGCGCGTCGAGCTGATGGGCTGCTCGCCCTCGGTGACGGGCGAGAGAACGTGCGCGACGAAGCCCAGCTCGGCCGCGACGCGCTCGAGCATTGGGCCGTTGCCCTCGCGGTTGCGGCCGAAGTGAAAGTCGTTGCCGACGAAGACCTCGCGCGCGCCGAGGCCCATCACGATGTGCTCGACGAACTCGCGCGCGGGCTGCGACGACAGGGCGGTGTCGAAGCGCTGCACCACGACGGCGTCGAGGCCCGCGGCGGCCATGAGCTCGAGGCGTCGGTCGAGGCCCATGAGCTGCGGCGCAGCGCGCTCGGGGGCGAGCACGCGCGTGGGGTGCGGGTCGAAGGTGAGCGCGAGGCTCAGGGCGTTGTGGGCCCGCGCCGCGTCGATGACGCGACGAAACAGGTGCTGGTGCCCGAGGTGCACGCCGTCGAAGTTGCCGATCGCGAGGGTCGTCGGTCTGGTGAGCCCCGCGACGCGGTAGTCATGCGCGATCAACATGGTCGGTGAGAGGGCCGCGACGCTACCAGCGCCCGCCCCCGCCTGCTAGCGCTCATCGCGTCGATCGTCGGCGGCGCCACGCCCAGCGCGCGACGAGCGCGGCGGCGAGCGCGGCGGCGAGCGCGAGCGCCGCGCGGTTGTAGGCGTCGAGCCAGCGGCCGAGGGCGTCGAGGTTGCGGCCCACGAGGGCGGCGAGCGCGAAGAGCAGGGCGTTCCAGAGGGTGGCGCCGAGGGCGGCGGCGACGACGACGTTGGCGAGGGGGAAGCGCCGAAACCCCGTGGCGACTAGAACAAACGCGCGAACGCCGGGGACAAATCGGCTCGCCACGACCAGCGGGAGCCCGTGGCGGTCGAGCGCGCGGGTGACCCGCAGGGCCTCGTCGTGGGCCCGCGCGACCCACGGATGCTTCGGATGGTGAGAGCGGCGCTCGAGCCAGCGGCCGAAGGCCCAAGCGACGCACGCGCCGACGGCGCCGCCCAGCACCGCGGCGGCGAAGAGGAGGGGCGTGGACCATCCGCGCGCGAAGCCCACCGCGGCGCCGAGGGTGACCCCGAGGTCGCCCGGAAAGGGT
>CANMAT010000050.1 GCA_947494865.1 Deltaproteobacteria bacterium | reverse complement strand
CGGGGGCTGAGCCCCCACTGCCCCGATCTTACAGCACCGTGAGCGTGTGGCCGGGCACCTCGACGCGGTCGCCGCGCACGAGCGTGAACTCCACCGCCACCTTCTGACCGTTGAGCGACACCGGCGCCGAGGGCGTAACCACGGGCCCGTCGGCTTCGAAGCGCATCGCTCCGATGGGCAGCGCGTAGCGCTTCGAAACGAGCGTGATGCGACGCCCGCGGTCCATGCCTCGCTCCACTTCGAGCGTGAGCTGCGTGGCGTCGGCGCCCGCGTGCACGCGCAGCGCGAGGTCCGACCCGAGTCCCACCAGCGCCTCGGCCGCGAGTCTCAGCGGCGCCGCGATGGGAACGCCCTCGAGCGTGGTGCCCGCGCGGCTACCGCCGTCGCGCAACACGAACGCGCCGTCGGAGACCTCGAGCGAGCAGTGCCGCCGCGACACCGACGCGCCGCGCAGCACCACGTCGGCCTCGCGCCCGAGGCTCACCGGGAAGCGCCCGACCACGAGCACGCGCTGACCGTCTACCTCGAGCTCGCAGCGCCCGTCGCGGAGCACCATCGCCGAGCGCGCGTCGTAGGCGCCGCGGGCCTCGTGGTCGTCGCTGTTGGCCGCCACCCACGCGCCGAGGTCGCGCAGGGCCTTCACCCGGTCGCCGGAGCGCCACAGGGCGTCGAAGCCCTCGAGGGCGCCCCTGCGGCGCAGGCCCTTGCGGTCGGCCTCGTCGCGCGTGCCCGTCACGCGCTCGAGCGCGTCGACGTCGCCCGCGAGGGTGAGCACGCGCACCACCGCCTCGCGGTCTTCGAGGAGCGCGTAGGCGCGGCCCGCGTCGCGCCAGGAGCCAAGGCGCTCGAGGTCTTCGGCGGCCTCTTGCAAGCGCCGACGGTCTTCGTCGTAGCGCGGCGCGGCGGCCTCGGCCTCGGCGAGCGTCACCATCGCGAGGCCCTTGCGGGCGGCGTCGCGAAGGTCTTCGCTGCGCCCGAGGCCGTAGGCGCGGGTGTAGTACTCGCGGCGGTCTTCGAGGGTGCGCGCGGTCTCGGCGGCGCGGAGGTACACGCGCACGGCCTCGGCGCGGTCGCCCTTGTCGACGTAGAGGCGCGCGGCGTCTTCGATGCGCCCCTCGGCCTCGGCGCGCTCGGCGGCGCTCGACGATCGGAACAACCGGGAGAGCCACGTCCACATGGAAGAACCTCGGCCGGACGTGATAGAAGCTTGCGGTCGTATGGCAACGCGCGGACGGCGCCCGACGCGGCGACGTTTTGTATCAAGGAGCAACTGAATGTCTACCGGCAATCGCCTGGGCGAACTCCTCGTTCGCGAGAAGCGAATCTCCCTCACGCAACTCCGCCAGGCGCAGGAGGAGCAGAAGCGCTCGGGGGTCAACCTCGGCGCGGCCCTCGCGAAGCTCGGGTTCATCTCCGACCGCGAGATCACGAACTTTCTCTCGCAGGAGTATCGCGTCCCGTCGATCGACCTGTCGGCGGTCGAGCTCGACCCCGACCTCGGCAAGGTCGTGACGCGCGACGTGTGCGAGAAGCACAAGGTCATTCCGATCTCGAAGGCCGGCTCGTCGCTCATCGTGGCCATGAGCGACCCGACGAACCTCCACGCCATCGACGACATCAAGTTTCTCACGGGCTACAACGTCGAGCCCGTGGTGGCGAGCGAGCTCGCGATCGCGTCGGCGATCGACAAGCTCTTCACGCCCGCGGCGGGCGTCACCGGCGGCGCCTCAGCGGCGGTCGACATCGACGCGCTCATCGGCGACATCGGCGACACCGACGTCGAGTTCGGTGAGGATGAAGAAGACGCCGAGAACGTCCTCGAGCTCACGAAGGCCAGCGCCGACGCCCCCGTCGTGCGCCTCGTGAACGCCATTCTGCTCAACGCCATCAAGGTGCGCGCGAGCGACATTCACATCGAGCCGTACGAGAAGATGATGCGGATCCGATACCGCGTCGACGGCGTCTTGCGCGAGGAGCTCAAGCCCCCGATCAAGATGAAGAACGCCATCTCGTCGCGCGTGAAGATCATGTCGAGCCTCGACATCGCCGAGCGGCGCCTCCCGCAAGACGGGCGCATCAAGCTCAAGCTCGGCGGCGGCAAGGAGATGGACTACCGCGTGTCGGTGCTGCCCACGATCTGGGGCGAGAAGATCGTGCTGCGTCTGCTCGACAAGTCGAACCTCCAGCTCGACATGACCAAGCTGGGCTTCGAAAAGGTTCAGCTCGAGTGGTTCACGAAGGCCATTCACAACCCCTTCGGCATGGTGCTCGTGACGGGGCCCACGGGGTCGGGCAAGACGACGACGCTCTACTCGGCGCTCGCCGAGCTCAACAAGACCACCGAGAACATCAGCACCGCGGAAGACCCGGTTGAGTACAACCTCGCGGGCATCAACCAGTGCCAGATGCACGACGACATCGGGCTCAACTTCGCCGCCGCGCTGCGGTCTTTTCTCCGTCAGGATCCCGACATCATCATGGTGGGCGAGATCCGCGATTTCGAGACCGCGGAGATCGGCGTGAAGGCCGCCCTCACGGGTCACATGGTGCTCTCGACGCTGCACACCAACGACGCGCCGAGCACGGTGTCGCGCCTCCTCAACATGGGCATCGAGCCCTTCATGGTGACGGCGGCCACGACCCTCGTGGTGGCCCAGCGCCTCGCGCGCCGCGTCTGCAAAGACTGCAAGACCGAGATTCGCGCGCCCCTCGAGCTCATGCGCGAGATCGGCTTCAAAGAAGACGAGATCGACTCGTGCAAGGGCGTGCTCATCAAGGGCGCGGGCTGCTCGACGTGCAACGGCACGGGCTACAAGGGCCGCGTCGCCCTCTACGAGGTGATGCCCCTGTGGGACGAGCTCAAGGACCTCGTGCTCCAGGGCGCGTCGGCGGCGGAGCTCAAGCAGCAGGCCATTCGGTGCGGCCTCCGCACGCTGCGCATGTCGGCCATTTCGAAGACCCTCGAGGGCGTCACCACCACCGAAGAGATCGTGCGCTGCACCACGACCGACGCGAACCGCGGAGGCGGCGGTGGCGGCGGGCACTGACCCGAAAGGCCGCACCGTGGGGTCGAACGCCGAGCCGATTCAGCCCACCCTGCTCGACCTGCTGAAGGTCATGGTCGAGAAGGGCGCGAGCGACCTGCACATCACCACGGGTTCGCCGCCGGTGCTGCGCGTCGACGATCAGCTCGTGCCCCTGCGCCGGTGCGCCGTGCTCACGCCCACCGACACGCAGCGCCTCTGCTACTCGATTCTCACCGAGGAGCAGCGGCGGCAGTTCGAATCGACCTGCGAGCTCGACCTGTCGTTCGGGGTGAAGAACCTCGCGCGCTTCCGCGCCAACGTGTTCATGCAGCGCGGCGCGGTGGCGGCGGCGTTCCGGGCCATCCCCTTCAAGATCCTCTCCGTCGAGGAGCTGGGGCTGCCGCCCGTCGTGGGCGAGTTCGCGGTGCGCAGCCGGGGCCTGGTGCTCATCACCGGGCCCACGGGCTCGGGCAAGACCACCACCCTCGCGGCCATCATCGACAAGATCAACGCCGAGACGCGGCAGCACATACTCACCATCGAAGACCCGATCGAGTACATGCACGCGAACAAGAACTGCGTGGTGAACCAGCGCGAGATCGGCATCGACACGTCGACCTTCAAAGACGCGCTGCGCTACGCCCTGCGGCAAGACCCCGACGTGGTGCTCATCGGCGAGCTGCGCGATCAAGAGACCGTCGAGGCCGCGCTCACCATCGCCGAGACGGGGCACATGGTGTTCGGCACGCTGCACACCAACAGCGCGTGGCAGGCCGTCACGCGGATCATCGACATGTTTCCGGCCCACCAGCAGCAGCAGGTGCGCGTGCAGCTCTCGTTCGTGCTTCAGGGGGTGATCACGCAGCTCCTCCTGCCGCGCGCCACCGGCGTGGGCCGTGTGGCCGCCGTCGAGGCGCTCCTCCCGACGCCCGCCATTCGATCCATCATCCGCGAAGACAAGATCCACCAGGTGTATTCGCACATGCAGATGGGTCAATCGACGACGGGCATGCAAACCATGAATCAGGCCCTCGCCGCGCTGGTGCTGCGCCGGCAGATCACGGCCGAAGAGGCGCTCGGGCGCTCGTCCGACGTCGTCGAGCTCCAGACCCTGCTCGACAACGCGCCGCCGCGCCCCGCCACGGCCTCGCGCAACGTCTGACCGTGCCGAGCACAGCCCCGCGCGGTTCGGCCCGCGCGCGCTGACGCGTGTGCGGGTGGGTGTGCGATGCGCGTACCGTGTCGCGCGAACTTGCGCGCGGGGCGTTACGACCTTTGACCCGCGCGCCTCAAGACCGATACGATCGGTTCGCAATGGCGCAGTTCATCTACGAGGCGAAGACGCGCACCGGCGAGGTTCGCACGGGCACCCTGGAGGCCGACGACGAGGCCGCGGCGGGCGTCAAGCTGCGCCAGCAGCAGCTCACGCCGGTGTCGGTCAAGAAGAAGGGCTTCGAGTTCAAGCTCCCGGGCGGCGGCGGCGGCAGCGTCTCGCAAAAAGAGATCATCATCTTTACGCGGCAGTTCTCGACGATGATCGACGCCGGCCTGCCCCTCGTGCAGTGCCTCGAGATCCTCTCGTCGCAGACCGAGAGCCCCGCGTTTCAGCGCGTGCTCAAGCAGGTGAAGAGCGACGTCGAGGGCGGCAACACCTTCAGCGACTCGCTCGAGAAGCACCCGCAGGTGTTCGACGTGCTGTACTGCAACCTCGTCCGCGCGGGCGAGATCGGCGGCATCCTCGACTCGATTCTCACCCGCATCGCGACCTACATCGAGAAGAACGCGAAGCTCAAGCGCCAGGTCAAGAGCGCGCTCACCTACCCCATCGGCGTCATGTGCATCGCCGTGGCCGTCATCGGCATCATGATGGTGTTCGTGATCCCGACCTTCGAGAACATGTTCAAGGAGTTCGGCGGCGCGCTCCCGAGCCTCACGCAGGCGGTCATCGACGCGTCGCACTTCGTCGTCGGCAACCTCGCGTACATCATCGGCGGCATCGTGGGCGGCGGCTACGCGTTCAGCAAATGGTCGAAGACGCAGCAGGGCGTCATCGCCATCGACAAGTTTGTGCTCAACGCGCCGGCGCTCGGGCCCACCATGCGCAAGATCGCCGTGGCGCGCTTCACCCGCACGCTCGGCACGCTGCTCTCGTCGGGCGTGCCCATCCTCGACGCCATGGAGATCGTGGCGAAGAGCGCGGGCAACTACGTGGTGGAGCAGGCGGTGCTCGCCGCGCGCGCGAAGATCTCCGAGGGTAAGAACATGGCGGAGCCCCTCGCCGAGACGAAGGTGTTCCCCTCCATGGTGGTGCAAATGATCGCGGTGGGCGAGCAGACCGGCGCGCTCGACACCATGCTCAACAAGATCGCCGACTTCTACGAAGACGAGGTCGACGTCGCCGTGGCGGCCCTCACCTCGCTCATCGAGCCCATCATGATGGTGTTCATCGGCGGCTCCGTCGGCACCATGATCATCGCGATGTACCTCCCGATCTTTACGATGGCAGGCAACGTCAAGGCCGAGTGATCCCTCGCTGGCTGCTCCGCCCGATGGCTCCCTCGATCGATCCCGTCGCCCTCGTCGGCGGCACCGACTCCCAGCAACGCATGCGCTTCCTGTGGCTCACCGCCGCGCGCGTGCTCGTGTGCACGGTGATCTTCGGCGGCACGGTGGCGGTGTACCTCGCCGAGGGACACTCGCTCGACGGCCCCACGCCGCGGCTCCTCCTCGGGGTCATCGTGGCCATCTACGTCGCCTCGCTGGGCTACGTGCTGCAGATCCGCGGCGCGCCCGCGAAGCGCCTCGAGCGCCTCACGTCGGTGAGCATCGCGCTCGACCTCCTCGCGTGGACGCTCCTCGCGTACGCCACGGGCGGCGCCTCGTCGCCGCTCAGCACCTTCTTCGGGCTGAGCACCCTCACCGCGGCCCTCGTGCTCGGCAACAACGGAACGTTGTGGACGGCGGTGTCGAGCCTCGGCCTCTACAGCCTCCTCGCGCTGCTCATGGCCACGGGGCTCCTCGACCCGCCGGCCGATCAGCGCCTGGTGTTTTCGAACCCCATCGAGACCACCTACCAGATGGTGGTGACCGTCACCGCCGTGGTGCTCATCGCCGCCATCGGCGGCACCCTCGCCGACCGCCTCGTGCTCACGGGCGACGCGCTGGTGCGCTCCGAGGTGTCGCGCGCCTCGCTCGCGCGGCTCTACGAAGACGTGCTGCGGTCGATCCCCGTGGCCATCGTCACCTTCGACGCCGAGGGGCGCGTCGACAGCGCCAACCCCGTGGCCGCGCAGATGCTCGGCCGCGAGGCCTCGGAGCTCCTGGGCACCGCCGCGCGGGTGCTCCTGCCCTTTCTGCCCGCCGAGGTGATCGACGGCGCCATCGCGTCGGGCGACACGGCGCTCGCCACGGCCGACGGCGAGCTCCCCGTGGCGTATCACTGCGCGCCCCTCTACGACCACACCGCGGCGGCGCGCGGCGGCGTGGTGATCATCGACAACCGCTCGCGCGAAGAGCGCCTGCGCAACGCGGTGGAGCAGGCCGAGCGCTTCGCCGTGCTGGGTCGCCTCGCGGCGGGCCTCGCGCACGAGATCCGCAACCCCCTCGGGGCCATCTCGGGCTGCGTGGAGCTCGTGCGCGAGACGGCCACCCTCGACGGTGAGGAGCGCAAGCTTTTGCTCACCGTGAGCCGCGACGTCGAGCGGCTCAACCACCTCGTCACCGACATGCTGCAGTTCGCGCGTCCGCGGCCCGCGGAGCTGGAGCACACCGACCTCACGGCCCTCGTGAGCGAGGTGGTGACGCTCGCGAAGACCTCCGGCGGCCCCGAGTCGAACGTGAACCTCGCGGTCGAGGGCGACGCGCAGGTGAGCGCCATGGCCGACGGCAACCAGGTGCGTCAGGTGCTGTGGAACCTCGTGCGCAACGCCGCGCAGGTGTCGCGCAAGGGCGGCGACGTGCACGTGCGCGTGCGCGCCACGGACGACGAGGCCGAGCTCGCCGTGCTCGACCGGGGCCCCGGCGTGGCGCCGGAGCTGCGCGAGAAGCTCTTCGACACCTTCTACTCGGGCACCGCGCGGGGCACGGGGCTCGGCCTCGCGATCGTGAAGCGCGTGGCCGACGCGCACGGCGGCCGCGTCGAGGTGCGCGAGCGCGAAGGGGGCGGGAGCGAGTTCGCGTTCGTGATCCCGCTGGGTGAGCGGGCCTAACTCCCGAGGCGCTGCTCTTTGGCTTCGACGGCGGCGCCGAAGAGGCGCACGTACTCGACCGCCGAGGTGACCGAGAACACCATCGAGAGCACCACGAGCCACTGGCCCACGTTGTTGAGATCAACAGGGTCGGGCCACAAGGGCAGCACGCGGTGGGGGAAGTGCAGCACGAGGCACAAGATGCCCACCATCTGGAGGGCCGTCTTCCACTTGCCGCTCTCGCCCGCGGCGATGACCACGCCCTCGCTCGACGCGATGGAGCGCAGCGCGGTGATCGAGATCTCGCGCCCGAGGAGCACGGCCACGATCCACGGCTCGATGCGCCCCATGCGGGTGAGATAGATCAGCGTGGCCATCACCAGGAGCTTGTCGGCCAGCGGATCCATGAACTTGCCGAACACGCTGATGAGGTTCCACTTGCGGGCGAGGTAGCCGTCGAGCAGATCGGTGACCGCGCTCGCGCCGTAGAGCCACGCGGCGATGAAGGCGTCGCGCGGCGTGCCCGACGCGATGTACCAGAGCACCACGGGGATGAGCGCCACGCGCAGCATCGTGAGGGCGTTGGGGAGGTTCCAGACGTCTTCGCGAAACGCCTTTCGCGCAGGCATGGCGGGGCGCTCGTTCACGACCGCGGAGACTACGCCCTTCACCCCGTCGGCAGGAACCCCTCATCGCGCACGATTCGCGATCGGGGGCGACGCAACGCTGTGCAGGCGTGCGCGGTGGTGGCAGACTCCGCGACCGTGACCCGGGACAACCCCAGCTTTCTCGACACAGAGCACACACGTTCCATTCAGGCCGATCGGCTGCGCGGCCCTACGGTGCGCGGCGTTCACGTCTCGGTCATCGCGGGCCCCGACGCGGGGCACGACCAGGTGTTCGCCGTGCCGCGCACCATCGTAGGCCGCGCCGCGGGCTGCGACTTTCGCCTCAACGACCAGACCGTGTCGTCGTTTCACCTCGAGATCTGCGCCGCCGAAGAGCGCGGCGGCGTGCAGATCACCGACCTCTCGTCGCGCAACGGCACCCTCTACGCCGGCGCGCGCATCGAGAAGGCCGTGGTCCCCTCGGGTGCCACGCTCGAGGTGGGCAGCTCCATTCTTCGCGTCGAACTCGACGCGCCCTTCGCCACCGAGGTGGCCGACCTCCCCGCCTTCGGCGAGCTGCGCGGCCGCAACGTGTCGATGCGCGAGCTCTTCTCTACGCTCTCGCGCCTCGCGCGCACCGACCTCTCCATTCTCGTCGAGGGTCAAACGGGCACGGGCAAAGAGCTCGCGGCGCGGGGCGTCCACGACGCCTCGACGCACGCCGCGGGGCCCTTCGTGGTGCTCGACTGCACGGCCATCCCGAGCACGCTCGCCGAGAGCGTTCTCTTCGGCCACGAGCGCGGGGCCTTCACCGGCGCCAACGAGCGCCGCGTGGGTGTGTTCGAAGCCGCCGAAGGGGGCACGGTCTTCCTCGACGAGGTGGGCGAGCTGCCCCTCGAGCTGCAGCCCAAGCTCCTGCGCGTGCTCGAGCGCCGCGAGGTGGTGCGCGTCGGCTCCACCACGCCGCGCCCCGTGCAGGTGCGGGTCATCTCGGCCACGTGGCGCGACCTGCGCACGATGATCAACCAGGGCAAGTTTCGCGAAGACCTCTACTATCGCCTCGCCCAGGCGCGCGTCACGATTCCCCCGATGCGCGAGCGCCCCGAAGACGTGCCCCTGCTCGTCTATCACTTTCTGCAGCGGCTGCCGCCGGGCCAGGGCGCGCGCGCCATCTCGCCGGAGGCGCTCGCCGAGCTGCAGCGCCGCGAGTACGCGGGCAACGTGCGCGAGCTCAAGAGCACCGTCGAGCGCGCCGCGATGATGGCCGAAGGCGCCGTGATCACCAACGCCGACCTCGCCTTCGAGCGCATGCTGTCGGGCGAGCGCGTGCGGGCCCCGGCGCTGGTGGCGCCCGTCGCCCCCGCGGCGCCGTCGGCGAACGACCCCATCGCGCCCTTCAAAGAGGCCAAGCGCACGCTCATCGACGAGTTCGAAAAAGCCTATTTGCAGAGGCTCTTGCAGCGCACGGGCAACAACCTCTCGCGCGCCGCCGCGCTCGCGGGCATCGAGCGCCACTACCTGCGCGACCTGTTTCGCAAGCACGGGCTGCGCTCCGACGAGTAGCGTGTCGCCCGCTCTCGCCACACTGCTTGCGGGCTGGCAGCGCGTGTTGTACGAGCGCCCCCCGCCGAACACCCTGCAGCGAGGCCTCGTGGCGCTGCCGCGGGGCCCCACCGTCGTAGTGGTGATCGTCGCGGTGGTCGCACTCCTCGCGTACTCGCTCCGCAAGCGGGTTCGCACCCCTCGCAGCTGAGAGCCACGAAGCGATGAACGCACGCAGGATCCTCGCCGTCACGATGCTCGTGGTCTTCGTGTACGCGGCGTTCGTGCTCCTCAACGACGTGGGCAAGCTGCGCGCTGCGCTCTCGCACTTCTCGTGGTGGACCTTCGCCGCCGCCCTCGCCCTCGCCGCGGGCAACTACGCGCTGCGCTTTCTCAAGTGGCAGTACTACCTCTTGCGGCTGCGCGTCGACAACGTGCCCTGGGTCGAGAGCCTCGTGGTGTTTCTCGCGGGCTTCGCCATGTCGATCACGCCCGCCAAGGCCGGCGAGGTGTTCAAGAGCGCTCTGCTCGCGAGCGCGCGCGGCGTGTCGATCGTGCGCACGGCGCCGGTGGTGGTGGCCGACCGGCTCACCGACCTCATCGCCCTCATCATGATCGCCGTGGCGGGCAGCTACTGGTTCGAAGGCGGCCGCTGGCCCGCGGTGATGGCCTCGGTGATGGTGGGCGCGCTGCTGGTGTTCATCTTCGTGCCCTCGCTCGGCGAGGCGGTGATCACGGTGGCCGAGCGCCTCCCGCTGGGCAAGAAGCTCGCGCCCCGCGCCCGCGAGGCCTACGCCGCGCTGCGCCTCCTCGCGGGGCCGTCGGCGCTGGTGCTCCCGACGATTCTCTCGCTCGTGGCGTGGGGCTTCGAGTGCGTGGGCCTGTGGATCATTCTGCGCGGCCTCGAGCACCCCGTCTCCATGGCCGTGTCGTTCTTTACGTACGCGGTGGCCACCATCGCGGGCGCCGTCATGATGCTGCCGGGCGGCGTCGGCGGCACCGAGGCCACGATGGAGACGCTGCTCCTGCAGCTCGGTCAGCCCACGATGCCCCGCGAGGCGGCCGCGTGCGCGGTGCTGCTCGTGCGCTTCGCGACGCTGTGGTTCGCGGTCGGCGTCGGCGCCGTCGCGCTCGCGGTGTTTCGCCGCAAGTACGACCGCAACGTGCTCGGCGACGGCAGCGCGAAGCCCGCTTGAAGGTCTCGCCGTCGGGGTGCATTTTCTTCGTGTGAGGGCGCGGCGCGTTCTGGCACCCTCACGGGTGTTCCTCGGGGCGCGAGGCGACGCTCCGACACGGAGGGCAGTGATGCATTCGAGACGCGTGGCTCTGACGCTTCGGCATGTGGCGCTCGTCGCGCTGGCGTTTGCGGCGTGCAGTGAAGAGGTCGCCGGCAACGGCGCCGACGCGCCCCGCGCCGACACCGCGGCGCCCGACGTCGCGGTCGATGGGAGCGCTCCCTTCGACGCGATCGAAGACCGCGCAGCGCCCGAAGACCGCACCGCCGTCGACGCGACCGTCGAAGACATCGCGGCGATCGAAGACGCGGCGATCGAAGACGCGGCGATCGAAGACGCCGCGAAGATCGATGCGCCGGAAGACGTCGCGCCGCGTATGGACGTAGCCCCGCGTGATGTCTCTTCGCTCATCGGCGTGCGCTGCGGCGTGCCCGCGCCCGAGGGGGCCGCGCACGCGCTCCCGGCGCCCCGCTTCTCGGGCGGCGCGTGCCCGCGGCTCGTGCCCGGCCGCAACACGCTGCGTACGGCGCGCGGCGACCGCACGTTCATTCTCGTGGTGCCCTCGGCGAGCGACGGCAGCGTGACGCCGCTGCCCCTGCTCTTCGGGTGGCACTGGCTCGGGGGCTCGGCGAGCGGCTTCGTCGACCGCGGCGCCCTGCAGGCCAACGCCGATCGGCTGCGCTTCATCGCGGCCATGCCCGAGAAGAAGGGCGACCTCGCCATCGGCGTTGGGAGCGTGCGCTTCGACCCCGTGTGGCCGTACCTCACCTATCACACGGCCGCGCGCGTCGAGGAGGAGGCGGCGTTCTTCGACGACATGCTCGCGTGCATCTCGGCGCAGTACCCCGTCGACCTCGACTGCGTCACCTCGGCGGGCGTGAGCGCGGGCGCGCTGTGGACGGCGCAGCTCGCGCAGGTGCGCAGCGAGCGCCTCGCGAGCGCCATCGTGCTGTCGGGCGGCATCGGCCCCGCCACCACCCTCGGCGCGGGCCTCATCGACGCGCGCATGTGGAGCGGGGCGCGGCACGCGATGCCCATGATGATCCTCTGGGGCGGGCCCATCGATCAGTGCGGG